>JAIRLU010000286.1 GCA_031259215.1 Treponema sp.
TCAGCGACGATTTCCTTTACCACCCATTGTTCGGCTAAGTTAAATGACGTTGCCCTGGATACAAGTCTTGACAAAAGCCCGTCCCTAATGGAAAGTTAAATAATGTCTTTAGCAATGTCTATACGAGGGGTAGCGTTAAAAAGTTTTTTTGAAAATCTCATTTTTTTATCTGCTGTTTCAAGCTGGTTTTTCGCACAGCTTATCAAAACGGTGATTGTATTGCTTAATACCCGTAAAAAAAGTACCCGGGAAATACTGGCGATCATGGTCTTGCGTACTGGGGGAATGCCCTCAAGCCATGCGGCTTTGGTTTCGTCCTTAACCACATCGGTCGCCTTTAAAGAAGGGATCGGGTCGAATTTGTTTGCCGTATCTTTTTGGTTTGCCCTTATTGTCATGCGAGACGCCATGGGGGTACGTCGATCTTCAGGAATCCAAGCCCGGGTGCTCAATCTGTTCGGGCGGAATGTGGCGGATCGCCTGGATGTGGAATATCATCCGGTCAAAGAAGTCCATGGTCATGCGCCGCTGGAAGTCGTGGTGGGGGCCTTTCTGGGTATCTTCATTGCTGCAGCATACGCGAGTTTATAGGGTACCGGCACATGTCCTTTGGGAAGTCCCTGCTCGTAGCATCCCTGCTTTCCCTTGGTCTTGGGGCTTTCATGTTTTTTTTAGTCCTTGGGCTTATGCCGCTGGAAAGTAACCGCGGGTATGCGGTGCTTACGGTGGATGCATCCTATTCAGACCGGCTTATTGGAGACCTGCTTGCAGCGGAAGCTTGTACCCAAGGGTTTCTATCCGAGTCTAATCAATGGGTGTTTTTGGATGATTTTGGGACCTTGCAACGGATCCCCCTTGAGGCATACCGGGATCGAGTTGAACCTTTTGATCCTCGGGATGACGGCTACGCGGAAAAGCTGAGGGCTTTTTTTGTGCGTGAGGGGAAACGGCTTTTTTTTATCCCTTTTTCAGGAGACCCCCGCCTCTCGGATCCCTGGTTTAATAAGCAACGGATCAGGGCTTTTGAAGCATCCATAGCCGCAGTTTTTAAAAAAATTCCTTTTTCTCTCACCTTTTTAGGCTCTGAGAGGCCTTTCTTGTTTTATTTCCTCCTCTTTGTAGCGGCCCTAGGGGCAACGATGGTTCTTTCTGGAGAGCCGGTGCTCATCTTGGCGCTTCTGCCGATCCTGGGATCTTTGGCATTTACCGGGCCTCCGGGCTTTGCCCTTTGTGCAGCTCTCGTAGTTCTAGTCGGCATAGCCGCTGAACCCCTCAGGAAACGCTGGGCAACCCGCCGATACGGGCAAGATTGTACCGAAAGCAGGGAACCTGCCAAAAACCTTGGTAAGGTATACCCTGCATTGGCAGTCCTCTTGACAGGGGTGCTGCTCTTTTTAGGGATCTTTGGTATCTTGTATGGTATGTCCGTTGCTGCCGGGAGCATGGTAAAAACCTCAGGAGAAAGCCTTATAAAAGTAGGAATCGCTGCCTTGGTATGTACTGGGCTCATGCTCTGGGTGGTCATCTGGCTTGAAGCAAACCAAGGGAAGGCTCAGAATCATGTACGGTTTATGCCGGTACGAATCATGGAGGCTGCCAAGTGGGGACCGATTAACCGGACCATCCTTCCCTTTGCCCTGGTTGCCCTGGTTGCCCTCTATGGACCCTGGTTGTATGAGGGACTGCATGCCTATCATGATCCGGAGTTTATCGCTGACCCTCGGTATCTCATTGATACAAGGGTCTATGAAAACCATGCACAGTATCAGGCTTCTTTTTCTGTGATTCCTCTGGGAAGTAGTAAGGATATGGACCATCCTCAGCGGGGTGATTTACTGGAATTGGCCTATCGACAGTACCGCTTAGGGGAAGATGGTCTCATCGCAGGTATGGGAGGGCATGAGCAGACCCTTTCCCCTGATGATGGCCCGGTGATTCCTCCTTTTCCCCTGGAAGATCTCATAGCATTTCTTGAAGGTTTCCGGCATACTGGGGGAGGGCAACCAAGCCGTATGAAGATGCTTACGGTTACTTCGCTTAATATGATAGGATTTCTATTACTGCTTATGGTGCCGGGGGTGTATAGTACGGTGCTAAGCTGGTTTAAACAGACTGGAAAAAAGAGAAATAGCGTGGTATATAATGAGAAACGGATAGCCGCATGAAAGTATATACATTTCCTCAGGGGGGGATACATTTTACAGACCCTACCGCTCCTCTTGCAGCGGAGAGTGTGGTTGCGTTTCTTCCGGTCCTGTCGGTTATACCGCTGGTACAGCATCCAGGAGCCAAGGCGCTTCCCCTTGTTGCAGGGGGTTCCTCTGTTCGAGAGGGTATGCTCATAGGTCGTGCTCAGGGCCCTGGGTCAGCCCATATTCATGCCACCGTTCCCGGCCAGGTGGTTCGGATGGTTTCCTGGGAAATGACCGAGGGAATTACCAATGAGGGCCTTGTCATACGCCTTAAGGGGAGTTTTGAGCAACTGGGAAAACCGGAGGAGCGGTTTTCTTGGGAACGATTAGAACCTGGGGAACTACAACGGCATATTGTAGAATATGGTATTGTGGAAATGGAAGGTTCGGGCCGTCCTTTAGCGGATCTGTTTGCTTCCTTAAATAAAATCCCTGAACCCATTACCCTGGTGGTCCGTTGCGTGTTTGACGATCCCTGGCTCGTGGCAGACTATGTGCTGTGCCGGGAACGGGCTACAGCCGTGGTGGAAGGAAGCATCATTCTCGGACGGGCCTGTGGAGTCAGCCATATCGTCTATGCGGTTTCTGCCAAAGAGAAGGCTCTGGGAACTATGCTGCTGGCAGAAGCCCAGTCCTATGATATACCGGCATCCTTGGTTTTGGTCAGTTCCCGGTATCCCCAGCGAAACCCCCGGGAATTGGAACTGGCCTTACGGATGTATGAAGCCCGTGGGAAAAGGGAGCATCCTGCAGGACCTGCATTAGGGTCCCTGCTCATCCAAGGGCCTGCTACCTTGGCTGCGGTTCGAGATGCCCTGGTCTTACACCGGCCTATTCTCGATCGGTATGTGGCGGTAGGAGGTTCAGGGGTCAAAAACCCCCAAGTTATGAAGGTGAGGATAGGAACCCGGATAGGGGATCTCTTCGCTGAATGCGGAGGTTTTACCGGTGAACCTCAGCGGATCATTCTGGGTTCTCCCCTGTCAGGCCGGAGGGTCTTTGAAAAGAATCTGGATGAACCGGTAATTAAAACCAGTTATGCCCTGAGCGCCCTCTTGGCTAAACAGATCGGCGGTAGGGTTGTGCGGAACTGTATCGGCTGTGGGGCATGTAGGACCGTGTGTCCCGTTGGTTTGGATCCGGAAGCCTTATTCAAGGGCCTTGTTTTCTTTAAGAAAAAACAGGAACAAAACAGCGGAAGGGCCGTGGAATGTCACGGCTGCGGCTGCTGCGATCTGGTGTGTCCTTCACGGTTTTCCCTGAGTACCGCCATCGTAAACGCCGCTCTGGGGGAGCACTGAATGCCGGAAAAAGACATCTTATGGTATCAACGGGCCCAGATACATCTCTCCCAGCCTACGGCAGGACGGATGTGGTTGGTTAGTTTATGTGCAGGTTTGGCTATCTTCCAGTCTTCCCTCAGCGACTCTTTTGCTTCGTTATTCATCGCCCTCAGTACGGTGCTTGCAGCGGTACTTATCGAATTTCTGTTCTATTTCAGAACCGAAAAAGCGGGTATGGTACGGGATGGGAGTTCTGTGGCATCTGCCCTGGTCTTGGTGCTCCTCCTGCCGAATAATCTCCATCCCCTATACGCGGTCATGGGTGGGGTATTTGCTATGGCAGTGGTGAAGCACAGTTTTGGCGGCCTGGGATCCAACTGGATGAATCCTGCCATAGGAGGCTGGCTTTTCATCCGATGTTCCTGGCCTGAAATCTTTAATAAGGCCTTGGACATGTCCCCTTTGTCCATAGTATCAGCAGGGATACGGCAGGGTCTCTTGGATCCCAGCGGTTCTCCTTTGGAGATCCTCCACCTAACAGGGGCCGGTTATGTTTCTTCTCCCGTAGGTTCTTTGGAGTGGAGGGTCCAGTCTTTTCTGAACAGCCGTTTTTTTTCGCTCATCGACTTGGAATTACCCGAAGGGTATATCGAGTTTTTTAATTCCTCAGGGATGGGTATTATTGCAGACCGGGGTGTTTTTGCCTTGCTCTTGGGCACCATCATCATTACCGCTTCCCAGGTAAGCCGGTCTTGGGTTCCTGCGGTCTACTTGGGGGTGTATGGACTGCTCATTAGGCTATTTGGGGCCCTTCCTTTTGGGGGTATGCTGGGGGACGGAGATATATTCTTCGGGTTCTTTTCAGGGGGTACCATAGTAGCGGCTTTCTTATTGATTGCCGATCCCGTTACCGGGCCAAAGTCGAATTGGGGAGCCTTGTTTACAGCAGCAGGAGCAGGGGGTCTGACGTTTATATTCCGATATCACGGCTTAGAGAGCTATGGCGCTTTTTTCGCCATAGCCCTGATCAACGCCTTAGTTCCCCTGATTCGGGATATGGAAAGCCGGAGGTTTTATGGAAAGGGGAGCAATGTATGAGGCATGAGGATGGCCCAGAATCGATAGGTACTGGGGATTGGGCAGAAGAGGATTCGCTCAGAACCCAAGATACCCTTAAAGAGCGGGGTATCTACATCGGATGGATTGCCGGGATCCTCCTCGTCGGAGGGGGGGTATGGTTTTTTACCCAGTCTCTGCGGACCACCTTGTTGCGGCAAACCGTAAACCAGGTCTTAGAAACAGGGCAAGACTCCCGACGTTTGGCAGAACGTATCCCCCGGCAGGTATCCTGGGGCCGGCTCCCCTGGGGAAACTGGTATACCCTGGTGGATTCCGAAGACCGGGTCCTGGTATTTTCCCTGATGAGTAATGGTATCTTCATTCCCTGTATGGCAGTGGTTTCTTCAGGTACCGGTAAGGTGGTGGATGATACGATCCTTCCCTTAACCAGCCACCCGGAACAGACCCTGAAACAAATCCCCCGGGGACTCATTAAAACCTATATCCGGCGTATAGAAAGCCCCTCATTCCCAAAGACAGGAGCAGTAAGGCAATGAATCGACGGTTTCAAACCTATGTATTGGGGAATTCCCATGCCCCCCTTTCTACCTTGGCAGGGGGGGGGCTTTTGATCATCGCCTCAAGCCGATTGGCCTTTGCCCTGGTTGCCTGTGTTGCGCTCTTGTGGGTCTACGGATTGACCGTGCTTACCGCTTTTGTGGCAAAGCCGATTCTGCCGAAACGAGGCACCAAGGTGATTTTCCTATTTTTATCAAGCCTCATGGGCAGCCTTTTCCTGTTAGTACTCTGGTTGATAAGCCCCCTCCTTGCCTTGGGAAGCGCCTTTATTATCCTCCTCTGTCCAGTGTACTGTATGGGCTCTGAGATTTTTGCCCATCTTGCCTCTGAGACCCTGGAAAGAGCCTTGGTTAAAACCCTGATAGATGCGGCGATACTGGGGTTTCTTATCATCGCCTTTGCCCTCATCCGGGAACCCCTGGGTTTTATGTCCCTTTCCCTCCCTGTGGGAGAAGGTCCAGGGATGGCTGAACTATTCAAGGATGATGATGGGACGTCTTTGTTCCCGATTCGGATCCTGGCAAGCGCCGGAGGGGCCTTCCTGCTGTTGGGATATGGGGTGGCCCTGTTCCACCACCTGAGAAAACCCTACATCCAAGAGGAACAATGATATGCTGGGCCTGCTTGTTTTCTCAGGTTTTGCGTTAAATCTGGTACTCCACGGCGCCTTGGGAATAGGCAGCATCGTGGAAGGGGAGGAGCAGTCCCATCCGATTCCGCTGTTTCAATTAGGGATCCTCTTTGTATCGGTGTTCCTCCTCTGGGTGCTTGGATCCTATGGACTGGTCTTTCTCGGTTTTGGTTTCCTAGAATATGCACTGTTGTTTCCCCTGAGCGCTTTAGTCTGTATGGGCCTTGAGAGGCTCTGCGCCCGTTTGTTCCCCTCCCTAGTACCGGAATACAAAGTGTTTAACCCTGCTACTGCTTATGACGGCCTGGCATTAGGTTCCCTGATGATGGGCCTTCATATCGCCCGGACTATTATGGAAGCCTTTATCCTGTCTTTGGGTTTTTCTTTGGGAACCTTGCTTTCCTTGGTGTTGCTCAAGGAAATCCGTAAGCGTTCTTCCCTGGAGTTGGTCCCTGCCTTTATGCAAGGTCGTCCCTTGATGCTCATATCCCTAGGACTCTTATCTGTGCTTTTTACCGCCCTGGGGCTTATCTTCTTTAACGTCTTAGCGCTATTCTAGGAGAAGTCATGGGCCTATTCTTGGGGAAGGTATCGTGGGGAATGTGCCTATAGAATAACACCTAAAGAGGGCTAGTCGGAGCTGGTCTGAAAAGCAGCATCAGTCAAAGATACCTGTGTACAGGTAGCATAGAAATAATAGGAAATCTAAATAAAAAAATGGATCATATATTTATCTTGGGCTCCCATTATCATATCCCCTATGGAGTGGGGGATGATGAATTTGAAGCAGCCTATAAAACGAACTTAAAGCCTTTTGTCTCAACGTTATATAAATACCCCAAAATTCAGGCGACCCTGCATTATTCCGGTGTCTTGTTGTACTGGCTTGAGAAAGTCCATCCAGAATTTTTCATGCTCCTCGAAGACTTAGTTTCCCGAAAACAGATCGAATTGCTGGGAGGCGGTTTCTATGAACCCATGATGCCCCTCATACCCCTTTCCGATAAGATAGGGCAGATTGAGATGCTGACCACATACTTGCGAAAGCATTTTGGTAAGCGGCCCCAGGGTTGCAGGCTACCGGCCCTGGCCTGGGAACCGCATATTGTCGGGCCTTTGAGTACCTGCGGCATGGGCTATACCTTCTTGGAGGAGCGGCAATTTACCCTGGCAGGGGTAGCGGCTGGGGTAATCGAACCCTGCATCACCGAAGATCAGGGCAAGCTTATCACCATTTTTCCGGTTTCAAACCGGTTTAAGGAAGCCTTTGCCCAAAGAAGGGCATCTCTGGTGTTAGAGGACTGGGTGGCTGAGCAAGACCGGGGTGATACCGAGCCTGTTCAGAACCCAGTTTCAGGAGGTGGGAAGAAGCTCATCTGTGTTTTTCCAGAACAGCTATTTGCCGAAAAGGATGCTTCCGAATCAGCGGAAATGAGGTTTCACCGATTTTTTGAAGACCTTTCCCACTTTGAGTCCCGGATTGAGTTTACCAGCCCAGGAAAACTGTTTAAGGGGCTACGGGGCTTAAAAAAAATATACTTCCCCGTTTCCGAGGAAACAGGGGTTTTATCCGAGGGAAGGGTCTCTAATCCTGCGGTCCGGCAATTTTTAATCGACTACCCAGAGGCAAACCATATCTATGCCAAGATGATGTTTACCCATGTATTAATCAACCAGCTTCGGGGGGATAAATCCCGGAAACGTATTGCCCGGGAAGAACTGTGGAAGGCTCAAGGGTTTGACGTCTTTTGTCCCGGGGTCTATGGAGGGGTATGTCGGCACTCTATCAGGAAGGCGGCCTACAAAGCCCTTTTAGAGGCGGAGAAGATAAGCCGGGAACAGAACAGTTTTATCCCTTCGGTATTGCATTTTGATTTTGATCTGGATGGTGAAGGGGAGTATCTGTTTAGGAATGGGTATATCAACTGCTATATACAACTTGAAGGAGCGTCGGTCTTTGAGTTAGATTATCTTCCCAAGGTCTGGAATTATCTGGATACCTTTGCCCTGGGATTTAGGCGGACTGGTTTTGCAGATTATCTGGTTGCTCCAGAACTCACCTTTCAGGATGCCTTAGAAGGCGTTTTGCAGGGGCCTGAGGCGCGGTTTACCCATCGGTATTGCGGAGGTGAACCCTTTGAACTGGTCAGCATGGATAAGGAGCATGAGCAGGTTCATTTTCGGCTTCCGGTACATCCAGGGCTGCCTTATGGGAATATAGAACTAGAGAAGCGCTATCAGATAAGAAAAGACACCCTCAAGGTAACCTATGTGCTTATCAACCGGGGGACTGAAACGGAAACCGGTAGGCTTATCCCCAGCCTGGACCTTTCTTTTCCTGGAGAAGGGGAATTGTTTGTGCGCCTGGTGAAACTTCAGGCAGCACAGAGTACGGTAACGCCTACCCATGAAGAACCAGAAACAAGCAGCTTTGCCCTGGAAGGGACTATTACCGATGCAGCAGGTATTACCTTGGAAGACCTCAAGAACGAGGTCTTCATTACGCTGAGATCGGACCTCAATTTTGATGCCTGGATCATGCCTATCCGTACCTCCTGCCGTATCCAAGGGGCGCTGCACCGGATGTACCAATCCACCTGTATCATGCCCATAAGACCCTTCTTGCTTGAACCAGGGGATTGCCTTGCCACTGAGTTTAGTTTAAGGATTTATTGACCCCCGCCAGCGGGGTTAATGCCCCTGTAGGGCAGCGAGGGTTTGGGAGCGAAGCGCCCCTTGCTTCGGGTTTTCGCCACTTCGATACGCGGTTTAGGGATGTATCTTCCCGTAAGCGCTTTTTTCAGTCCCTCGCTGGCTGAAGAAGTGATAATTGATGTTCTAATTGACTTCTAATTCAAAGATTCGTTGATTCAGTTTTCTAATCTCATCTTTTGCTGCTTTTTCTAAGGCTGCATTCTTGCTTTCAAGGTTCGCTTTATCATATTCTAACCTGGTAATGTTACCGCGTAACTGGTTAATGGTTTTCTCTGAGGCTTCCTTCTCTCTTAATTTTTCACCTTCTAACCTGGCAATGTTGTTTTCTAAATCTGCCTTCTCTTTTTCAAGGAACGATTTTTCATGTCGTAAGCCTGCAATGTCTGTCTCTAAGGCTGCATTCTTGCTTTCAAGGTTCGCTTTATCATATTCTAACCTGGTAATGTTACCGCGTAACTGGTTAATGGTTTTCTCTGAAGCTTCCTTCTCTCTTAATTTTTCACCTTCTAACCTGGCAATGTTGTTTTCTAAATCTGCCTTCTCTTTTTCAAGGGACGTTTTTTCATCTCGTAAGCCTGCAATATCTGTTTCTAAGGCTACATTTCTATTTTCAAGGAACGATTTTTCATCTCGTAAGCTGGCAATGTCTGTCTCTAAGGCTGCATTCTTGCTTTCAAGATTCGCTTTATCATATTCTAATCTGGTAATGTTGCCGCGTAACTGGTTAATAGTTTTCTCTGAAGCTTCCTTCTCTCTTAATTTTTCACCTTCTAACCTGGCAATGTTGTTTTCTAAATCTGCCTTCTCTTTTTCAAGGGACGTTTTATCATGTCGTAAGCCTGCAATGTCTGTTTCTAAGGCTGTATTCTTGCTTTCAAGGTTCATTTTATCCTTCTGTAAATCATTAAGCATTTGTGCGTAGAGTACCCTATCAAATTGGTCTATTACGGTATTTATCTGTTGATTATTTGGAACTTGCGGCCTTATCTGTTCCCGCTCCCGGAGTCTGCTATTTTCGTTTTGTAGATGGGCGATGGTATCTTTTAATTGTTTTGTGGAAGTACAGCCAGCAAGCGCTACTAGAGCCATGAATAGCCATAGAGGTCTCATTATTCTCCCCACTTATATTTTTTAATGACAAACGTAAGAAAACCTATTTCGCCATCAGCCGTTACCGGATTATTAAGCGATATGGGGTAGTTTTCCAGCAGTGAAAAGCTTTTATCACTGCTGGTTACTGAAAGCAATAGTATCGTAGCTTTTTTATACACTGCATCTTCGCTTAATGAAAGGTTCAATGAAATTGACTTGCCAAGTCGTACATGGGGATATATAAGCGTATTGCCTGGTATTTGAGGCTGTATGTCGTTATATGGATACGCCGTGCTGAGCAATACTCCTTCGCTCAATACCAAGGTTACATCAAATTCAGCGTTTTTCCATTCTGTATTAATTTGGTCTTTCTTAATGATAAGGGATTCTAGACGAGCCTGGGAGAGTATATTCTCATCTTCTATAAAAGAAGATGAACCTCCGCCTAATTTGGCTATCTGATTCATGTGGTTTCTATACTTCTCCTTATTCTTCTCCTCATCACTGAAGAATGAAATCGTTGAAACGCCTATGTCTGTATAGATTTCTTCCGCTCGATTCTTTTCAACCAAGCCATAAACAAAGTCTTTTGACTTGTCTACCGGCCACTGTGTTTCGTCGCCATCAGTAAACAACAAAATCCATTTTTCATACGATTCTGTATCTTTTTCCTTAATTAAAGCATATCCTTTTTCCAAAGCTGGTCCCATAAAAGTATTTCCATCTTTTATAGGTTGTAGTTTTTCAATCGCATCTATAACTTCTTTGCGGTCATAAGCATTGCGTATATATTTATGTTTGATGACAAGCTCATTCTCATGATAAAAAGAAATCACCGAAACCATATCGTTTTCTTTTATTCCCTCATTAATCATCTTTAAGCATACCTCCTTCACCAAGTCAAGCCGGATTTTTCCGGTATCCCAGGGTATTGAATATCCCATAGAACCGCTTATATCAATGACAAAACAAATATTTTTGGGGCCCACATCCGCCGATAGGGCTTTCAATAATAAAGATTCGGGAACTTGATCCAATTCAATTTCTTTAGACTGTTGCAATGTTATATAAACCGAAGCCTCTCCTGCTTTCATCTCGGGCCTTTCTTTTTGCTCTACATACCGGACCTGTTGAATCTCGTATATCACCGTGGTTTTATCAAAATAACTGCTATTCTGCGGGACAAGAGGGGTGATAACCATCATGGTAAACAATACTAAAAATCCCAGGTTCATAACCCGCCTCCGTATATATTACAATTCTTTGTAAACCCCTACTATCCTTGTTTTATCATAGGTAGTAACATCGGTCGGAGCATTAAGGAGTATGTGATGCGTTCGGGTCAAGAGGGTACCGCTGGCAATGGCAAGATCCACGAGACGGCCGCTTTGTATGGCCTTTGACCCAAGGGATGCTTTGATCCAAATAGTCTTGTATTCATCCTCTTTTACATCAATACGGTAATAGGCAAACTCATGGTCCCCGCTGGTATATCCCTCAGATGGGATAGAGGGATCTTTAAAGCTAACCCCTTCATGGGTGCTCAATCTTATATCAATCCGGTGCGTTTTGTTTTTGAGCGTGGCAGTGGCGGCAGTAACCAGGAATGCCAACTCGGTATCTCTGGGTCTTGAGACATTAGTCGCATCTACCGGAAGAAAAAAACCGCCCCCCAGGTCGACGACTTTGAGCATAAAATCTCTTGACGCGTCATCGAGACATAACGCAACCGTTGAAAAAGTGGCAATATCACTGTTCTTATGTTCCGCTACAATCTTTTCAACCTCTGCTCTATCATCACTCAATCCGTCGGTAAATAGGATAACCCTATTGATATACTCATCTTTTTTATGTGTTTTAACCAATTCATAGCCTTTTCTTAATCCCGATGCAATTCTAGTACCACCACTGGGATTTAATTCTTTTATTTTGTTAATACACTCTTCACGGTCGGCATCATTTTTTATACTCTTGGATGGGATGATTTCGTAAAAGGTATCGGTAAAAGCAATCACGGATATAACGTCATGTTCATGGAGCGCGTTTCTAAGATACCGCTCCATTTCTCTTTTAACCCAATCGATTTTCCGTATTCCCTGGTCTATTGAATCGCTCATAGAACCGCTTACATCTATGACCAAACAAATATTTTTACGATTCCCATCGGATGCAACCGCCGCCTCTATATGATCCTGTGTAAGCTCCTCGATATTGAGTTCCGAATGAACCCGGAACCTCAGGCCAAGATACACCTCACCGGCCCCTATGCTTGATGAAACCGTATGGTAGGTCAGCTGGTTAAGCCGGTAGTCGACCATAACCTGGCTCTGAATTGCTACCTGCCGCTGAAATCGATACTCATTAGACGCTCTAATTTGAGCGGTTTCTACATTCACGGCTTTCACCCGGAAACGGTATATGGAGCCCCCTTGAGATTGCACCGAAACCAAAACAATGTACTGGGCTCCTAATTTATATCCAAGCGCCGCTAATGTATCATCGTTTACTTCTCCGCTGTGCTGAAAATCCAATTCCTCATTAATTATTTGCAAAATTTTTTTATTTCTCTCTAGAACAACAAATTTTCCCCTGTTTACTAAATTACTTTCTAAGGTATAAAAAACCGCTTCTTCCACCTCTTTGGAAGTATCATTGACTATCGTGATCTTTGCCCCGAGAGGAAGACGCTCTTCCAGGTATCGCGCAGCTTTAAAGACAGCCTCATCTATATAATCGTCTATTCGCTGCTGCGCGGAACCTATGGTTATAGATAGGCATATTAAACCTAGGATAAACGATTTTTTCATGTCCCATAAAAAATAACAAGTCCTAGCGTTTTTGTCAAGATTTTTTTCTAGGTTTTCGCACTTTGGAGGAGCAGGAGCCCGATACTCACAAAAAAGCCCACCGGAAACCAGGCCCCCAGGAGCGGCGGAATATACCCAAGCCGGGCCATCATCATACTGATCATCTCCATCACGTAAAAAACCACGGCTACCCCAAGACTGGAAATAAGGCTCATGAGGAGGATGTTCTTTCTAAAGCGCCCTCCCATAGAAATAGACAGGATCATCACCACAAACGACACGGAGGCAAAGGAATACCGGTGATAATAGTCTGCCAGGGCCTTAATATAGGGGAGACCGGCGATCTTGAGATCTTCCACCATCAATGCCGCTTCCCGGGCGGGCAGGTCCTCGGCCTGCATGGAGTTTCTCCTGAAGGTATCAGGATGTTCCCGGTATATATCCGTATCTGGTAAGGCCTTGGCCCGTAATAAACCATCCTCCCAGGCATACATGAGGGCATTGGAAAGAACCCAATGGGTTCCGGTCCAGGATGCCTTGGGAGATCGGACCAGGGACAAGAAAGTCCCGGTCTCAGCTTGTTCGATGATGCTCAGGCCGTTTAAGATCTGGGCCTGGGCGTCGTAATAATCCACTGCATAAATGAGCCTGCCGTTTTTGGCCTTGATCACAATATCGGAATTGTTCTCAGTCCGGGACTGGTGCAGCAGTACCCGGGAGAGATCGTTTTTGATTCTGAAGGTGGGGATGACCACCTTATCCTCAAAATGAAAGGAAAAGATGGAAGCTGCTAAACCCATACACAGCAGGGAGAGGCTAAAACGCCAAAAAGGAATCCCCGAAGCAAAAATAGAGGTAAGCTCATTCCTGCTATAGAGGTCCCCCAGGGTATAGGCCGCGGCAAAGAGCAGGGAGATAGGCAGGGCATAGGAAAAACTTTTCGGTATATAATAGACACAGACTTGGAGGATCTGCTTTAAGGGTACTTCATAGTTGAGGTATCGCCACAGATTGGCAAAGAGATCGATCAGGGACAGGAGCAACACAAACAGGGAGATAGCTACCACGAAGATCGGGAAGAATTGTTTAATCAAATACCGATCCAAGATCATGTCCTCAAACTCCTTTTGGGATGACCGTCATTTTCGGATTCTCAGAATACTCATGCAGAGTCCAATAGCAATCGCTAAGATATCTGGAAGCCACATAGACCAGAACGGGGAATACCCCAGGCGTAAGCCCATGGTTTGTCCTCCAAAGAGCAAGGTCCAATAGATCACCGCGATGATGAGCCCGAAGATGAATCCCACGGCTTGCCCGCTTTTTTTTGCCAAGAGCCCCAGGGGAACCCCCAGAAACACCAGCGACAAGGCGCCAAAGGGGATAGCAAACTTTTTATAATACTCCACTCGATAAATATGCAGACTTCGGTCTTTTTTAAGGGCTGCCGCAGCTTGGGTCTCGGTTACCAAGTTGGAAAAGTTCGCGGCCCGGCGGTTCCATGCCTCGTTCCTGGGGCCTTTACGAAGGCTGTCTTCTAAAGCCAGCGCCTGAATCAAGACTCTGTTGTACCGTTCATCCAGTTTCCCCTGCAGGGTCGCCACTTTATTTTTAATTTCACGGCCCACATCAGTAGAACTCATTTGACTCGGGCCAATGGACGAAACCGCCTGGATCATATCTTCCTGGGGCACCCAATACCGGAGAAAGCTGCTTGAAGCATAGTCGTAGTCCTGGCGGCTTAGTTCCTTTGAAGACTGCACAAAGGCTTCTGACAGATCCAGGCTGAGCCCTTCCTTGCCCGCGTCTTTGAGTTCCGCATCTTTTGCCATGATGAGCCGCCGTTCCCCATCGCTGGTTCTATCCAGAATGAACACATCCGTAATGGAATTACCGTTTACCTCCCCGGTAACGATCACCGTATCCTTGAAGCGCTTCACCGAATTGGCCCCCAATTCCAGGGCAGGCGTGGAAGTCAGGATACGCCGGTAGAGCCGGTAAAACTGCACGGTTCCCGCGGGGAGGAGTATATCATTAGCAAAAAGGGAAAGGAGGGAAATAAGCAAACCCACGGCCAGCGCGGGAGTAAAAATGTTACTATAGGAAAGGCCAGAGGAAAGCATCACCAGGATTTCATTATCCGAAGTAAGCCGCCCGATGGTCATAAGGGTTCCCACGAGAGATGCAAAAGGAGCTGACAAGGCAATGACCTGGGGAAGGGAATAGAGGACCAAGAGAGCAACCTGTTGAAAAGGCACTTTCTTGGTTAATATTTCCTGGGCCATGAGGAGCAATTGATTCACAAAAAAGATAATAAAGAAAAAAAGAAATGCCACGACAAAGGAAAATACCGCTTCGGAAATAATATACGTGAACAGGGTCCAGGAGAGAGAACGGCGGGTACTCATGTTAGACTCCTGTGGATCCGAATCCTCCTGTTCCCCGGATGCTTACCGATACCGAATCGGTTTCCCTCAGTATGACCCTGCTCACCGGAGCAATAACCAACTGAGCGATCCGGTCTCCGTTGTGGATCGTGAAAGGCTCGGATCCCAGATTGATTAACATGATTTCTAAGGCTCCCCGGTAATCAGAATCAATGGTTCCCGGTGCATTGACAACCGTGATTCCGTGCCGCCAGGCCAAGCCTGAGCGGGGTCTGACCTGGGCTTCATACCCAGGAGGAATCTCGAAGATGAGTCCTGTGGGAATCCGTACCCGCTCTAAGGGGGAAATACACACCCCCTGCTCAAGGAAGGCCCGAAGATCCATCCCCGCGGCTCCTGGAGTCTCATACTGGGGAAGCCTGATATCCGGCCCTTGTTTATATACGGGTATTTCCAAATCCGCAGCGACCATGACTACTTAACGACGGCGGGGCCGTTCATCCCGATGACCGGAATCCCGGCGATACTCGTCCCTGCGGGGGGCCTCTTCACCAGCAGGATCAATGGCGTCGATATACGAAAGGTTCAATCGTCCCACCTTATCCACTTCCAGGAGCTTCACCGGGATCTCCTGTCCTTCTTTGATCACATCCGTAACCGCGAGAACCCGCTGACGGGAAAGTTTGGAAATATGCACCAGCCCTTCTTTGCCCGGGAGAATTTCGACAAATGCGCCGTATTCGGTGATTCGTTTAACCGTACCCTGGTAAATTCGTCCGGTTTCTGGATCTGATACAATGCCTAAGACCGCAGTCTTGGCCTCTTCTGCAGTGGAAGCGTTTTTTCCATAAATCGTAACGGTTCCATCATTCTCAGTATTGATACTGACCCCGTATTGTTCGCACAGGGCTTTGATGTTTTTACCTCCCGGCCCGATGAGAGCGCCGATCTTATCCACCTCGATCTTGAAGCTGAGGATCTTGGGGGCATATTCGCTGATCTGAGCAGTAGGCTTACTGATGGTCTCCTGCATAACCTGGAGGATATGGAACCTCCCTCGTTTGGCTTGATCCAGGGCTTTCCGCATAATCTCCGGGCTTACCCCGGCGATCTTAATGTCCATCTGGAAGCCTGTGATACCTGCTTCAGTACCGGCCACCTTAAAGTCCATGTCCCCCAGGTGATCCTCTTCGCCCAGGATGTCTGAAAGTACGGCATAACGGTCTCCCTCGGTAATAAGCCCCATAGCAATACCCGCCACCGGTTTCTTCATGGGCACCCCTGCATAGAGCAGCGACAGGGTACCGCCGCAGACCGAAGCCATAGAAGAGGAACCGTTGGATTCCATGATCTCTGAGACTACCCGGACTGTATAGGGGAAGGCCTCTTTGGAGGGAATCATGGGTTCAAGAGAACGGCGAGCCAGGTTTCCATGGCCTATTTCCCTGCGGCCAGTGCCCAAACGGCCCACTTCACCCACTGAATAGGGGGGGAAATTATAATGAAGGATGAAATGCTCTCGTTTATCTCCTTCAATATCATCGTAGACCTGTTCATCAAAAACTGTACCCAAGGTGGTAACCACCAAAGCCTGGGTTTCGCCCCGGGTAAAAAGAGCTGACCCGTGGGTCCGTTTGAGAACCCCTACCTCGCAGCGTATATCCCGGATGTCTTCGGTCCCCCGGCCGTCCACCCGCAGTCCCTTATCCAGGATGGCGGAACGAAGAATCCTATATTCCATCTCCTCAAAGAGGGCATTAAACCGTTTCTTCTGGGCGTCATCGGCAAGCTGTTCGGCATATTGTTCTTCAAGGTCCGCTTTAACCTGATGAATAGCCTCGTGGCGTTCCTGTTTACCCTTAAGAAAACAGGCCCGTTCCAATAGGGGATAGGCCAGGCTGCGGATGACCTCCTGGTTTTCCAGTTCCAGGGTGTCCTCGGTGAGGGGAAGTTTTTCTTTCCCTGCCAGGGAGCGAAGCTGTTCCTGTAAAGTACATAGTTGGAGGATCACTTCCTGGGCCTTTTCCAGGGCCCGGATCATCTGATCTTCGCTTACTTCCGCAGCCCCTCCCTCCACCATGGTAATCCCCGCTTTGGTACCGGCCACCACGATTTCAAGACTGGATTTTTCGATCTGATCGTAAGTAGGGTTGATCACGAGTTCGTCTTGCACCAGGCAAATCCGCACTCCTGCGATGGGACCATTAAAGGGAATGTCTGAAAGGTGTACTGCGGTGGAAGCGGCAATGATAGCCAGGATGTCTGGAGGATTGACCTGATCCGTAGAAACCGTAGTAGGTACTATCTGAATTTCCCGGCCAAACCGCTTCTCAAAGAGAGGCCGCATGGGCCGATCGATGAGCCGGGATACGAGGATTTCCTTATCCTTGGGCCGGCCTTCCCGCTTAATGAAACCGCCCGGGATTTTCCCGGCAGCATAGTATTTTTCGTTGTAATCCACGGTTACCGGGACATAATCAAGCCCTTCCACCGCATCTTCAGAACAACAGACCGTGGCGATGACCGCTGAACCGGCGTATTGGGCAAAAACCGCACCATTGGCCTGTTTTGCAATACGGCCTGTTTCAAGAATCAGTTCTTTTCCTGCTATTTCGTATGTTACGCGTTGAACCATAATTTCCTTATTTACGAAGTCCCAGCGCTTTAATGAGCGACCGGTACTTTTCCAGATCCGTACGCTGAACATATTTCAACATACGCCGGCGTTGGCCAACCAGAATCAATAAACCCCGTTGACTGGATTTGTCTTTCTTAAATTGCTTGCAGTGCGCAGTGAGCTGATTTATCCGCTCTGTCAGCAAGGCAACCTGAACCTCTGAGGCGCCGGTATCGCGCTCATTTTTACCGAACTTATGCACGATAACGCTTACCTGTTCCTTATTTAGTGCCATGTTTATTACACTCCTTGAGTACTATCAAAAACTATAAACCTAAGCCTTTTCAAAACTTGGTTGGTTTTGAAAAAGACTGGGAAAAAACCGCCACCAAGACCGGTTCTTCCTGTAATCTGGACTTTTTGAAAAAACACTTTATAGGCTTACAAATTCTATGTATCCTACCTGCGAGGGTACCCTGCCATCTGAAGGGATACAGATTTTTCCGGCATCCACGGTAATTTCCACTTCTGTCCCTTTCCCGGCATTTTTTCCCCTTTGCTCGTATACGACAACCTTATAACGACCTTCAGGAGGAATAACCCGGTAGGAAGCAGTGAAGTCAAAAACCAAACCTTCTGTTCCGGATATCGAAGGGATCCCCCCTACATCAATGGCCACATTCCTACCTAGGGATGCCCGGGCTCGGATGAAATCCCCGGCAACTATGGCAGCACGGATCCTGCTGGAACTTACCGGTAAGGCATCTTCTTCCACGGGAGGGACCACCTCGGTAATGATTCCCCGATCTGCATTCATCGCACTGATACGGGCCGCATCTGTATCAAGCCGGTACCCACAACGGAAATTACTGCCGATAACAAGATACGCCAGCTTCCCCTGCCGGATCAGGGCGTCTATGAATTCCTGTCCTTTTAGTGTACTGAAATTTTCTGAAAAGTCAATGAGAATCGTCTGCGAAACCCCCAAGTCTTCAAAAATGACCAGCTTTTGGGCAAGACTTACAATATCCCCCCCATAGGTTTTAGGGCTCAAGATCCGTTTAGGACTCTGCCGAAAGGTGATTACCGTAGGAATGAATCCCTTCTGGAGGGTCTTGGCTATAAGCGCCTGGTGTCCCCGATGGATCCCATCAAAAACCCCAATGGTCATAGCGGTCTGTTCATGGATATGCACCGTTCCCCCTACCAAGGCCTGCCAGTCAAGGACGCGCATAGACATATCCATAGCTCCAGTTTTTTTTCTTGTTTGTCTTCTCTATTTTTTCTGTTTTTTCTATAATGGCGGCTAAATTCCCGGTTTCATCTAAAACACCGATATAGGGAATTACCGGGCCTGTTGAGGGAGGATAGTACACCGTAGATTCATCAATGAGATCATCCAAGGGTTTACCGTGGATCATCTGCAAGACCGTTTCAGGGTTCACCTTCACATAGGGTATCCCCAGCGCTTTCAGGATCGATTGATCCATAGGCCGCAGGGCCTCCTCAAGGAGCGGCGCAGGATCCGCCCTATCCCCTAGATCTACCCCTTGGGAGACCTGAAAACCCGCAATCCCGGTCCGGTGCAGGGCAGTAAGGTAGCCCCGGGACCCTACTGCCCGGGCTAGGTCTCGGGCTAATGCGCGGATATACGTACCTTTTGAACAGTGTACCCAGATCTGCGCATACGCGTATCCTTCACCGGAAACTTCGTAACCCTTGAGTTCCAAGGCATACACCGATACGGGCCGTTTATCCAGCGCCACGGCCTTACCCTTCCGGGCAAGCTGGGAGGAACGCTGCCCCTGTACATGGATCGCCGAATACTCAGGCGGGGCCTGGAGTATATCCCCCTGGAACTGGGGAAGCGCAGCCTCAAGCGCTTCCCGGGAAGGAATCCTCCCTTCCGCCACCCGGGACCCTTCAGGGTCCAAGGTATCGGTTTCCACGCCGAAACAGATGGTCCCTTCATACTGTTTGTCCATCCCTGAAAACCAGGAGGAGAGTTTTACCGCCCTCCCTACCAGCACCAGAAGCAACCCGGAGGCAAATTTATCCAGAGTTCCGGTATGACCGACCTTATCAGTGGCAAAGGCTCGTTTCACCCCTGCCAGGGCTTCAAAGGAGGTGATTCCCGGTCTTTTGTTCAGCAGCAGGCAGCCTGAAGGTTCCCCTGGGCCCAGCTTACTCCTCCTCATGGCGGTCCAGGGCTTCAGCGCCTTGCAGGTCTTCGATCTTCTTGATCAAGGCAAATCCTTCCCTAATGCTCGGATCCTCATGAAAGCGCAGCCGCGGGGTTTGGCGTATATGCATCTGTCCTGCAATCTGGCTCTGTATAAAGCCTGCGGCGCTTTGCAGGCCCGCGACCCCTTTGACCAGGCTCCCCTGGGGCTTACAGTTAGAGACATACACCTCAGCCCAGGCAAAATCCCGGGATACCGAGACCCTGGTAATAGAAAGAAAAGGGTGTACCCGGGGATCTTTGATTTTACCTTCTACAATAAGGGCGCCGATTTTTTCTTGGATAAGACGCCCTACCCGTTCAGTTCTGTATTC
>JAIRLU010000290.1 GCA_031259215.1 Treponema sp.
GGGGCAAGTGTTTGTGGGGTTGCGGGATTGGATAGGGGGAGGTTTTTTCTCTTTTTTTTATCTAAAAAGTAACCAAAAAATTGTGTATTTATTAATAAAATCAAGGTTTTTTAAGCGGATGTTTTTCGGAAACTGTGTTTTCCGAACAACTCTATTGGTCGAACGGAGCCTATCCAAATCAAAACAAAGAAAACCCCCTGATAGACGAGGATCCCCTTTTTAGGTTATCATACGGTATGTTTCTGCTTCTATTTCTCGGTCTTATCTTTGCTTCCTGTACGGTGGCGCCACCACCCGTATCTTTACCTGAGCCTGAGCCTCCCCCTCCTGTAAGTACTCCCCAAGTTGCCCCGTTTCCAGAGCGTCCAGAGCCTCAAGCCCCTGATGTTGCTCCTGCTAGTACGCCTCTTTCCGTTCCTACCCCACCGGTGCCGCTGGAAGTAACCCGGCCCGATGCTCCTCTTGTTCCCCAGCAGCCCGATCCGGTAGGTCTTTCTGAATCCGCCGGTCCAAAGGAAGATCCCCCTGCTCAGCCGCATCGTAACCAGCTTGAGGTTGAAGTTCCAGTTTCTTCCCCTGTTTTGTCAGTACCGACGGTTTCTCCGGTTTTACCGGATCCTCCTGCAGAAGATCCACCCCAGACCCTCCCTCCAGCCCAGGTGGTACCCTCTGCCCCTCCCCGTGCGGATCCGCCCCAATTCATTCCGTCTCCTCCGCCTGCTGTTGCTCCAGAGTCTCCTCCAGTACCAGCGGCCGTACCGGTAAGCCCTCTTCCCCCACGCCCAGCCCCAGCCCCTCCTCCAAGTTTGCCATCAGCTTCAAGTCCCCCTGTGGTTTCTCCTACAGCGCTACCTCCTTCAGGTAGCGCCCCGATCCCTCCTCCGCCTATGGTGGAACGGGCTTTACGAGCCTACTACCAGGGTAATGTGGAAGGGAGTATTCGAAACTTAGAACAGGGCCTTCAACAGGATACCCATAATGTATCCATCCTCTGGCAGCTTGCCCGTTCATACGCGGAAATAGGGAAAGGAAATACCGCGGCAGTATTGATGGAAAAATTGTATACGGATAAACCCGCGGATCCTGAAGTTGAACGGGAGCTCTTTGTCAGTCTCTGTCTTGCAGGGAACTACCAAAAGGCTCTCGGGCTCCTTCCTCTTTCTCGAGAGACCAGTGAAATTCTGTTCTATGAGGCCATGCTTCGCCGGGATACCGGGGATACGAGGAGGGCTATCACTGCCCTCCGAAGAAGCCTTTCCATGGAAAACTTCCGTCCCATAGCGTGGCTGTTCCTGGGGGAACTCCTTATCGAATCTGCTCCCGGAGAAGCAGAGACCTGTTTCCGCACTGCCCTCCGCCAGGATCCGGAACTGCATGTGGCTCTGTTTCCCTTAGGTAAGGTTCTTTTGGCCCAGAACCGGTATAAAGACGCCTACGAATCCTTAAGCCGGGCCCATCACTATTTTCCTCAGCAGGATGCCATCATCCAGGATCTCAATGAGGTGCTCCGCAGGATGCCGGAACTCCTTCGGGAGCAGGAAAGTCCCCCTGTCCAGCGGATCATCACGGTAAATCCCCCAAAGGTCAAAGCCCTGAAGTCCCTTGCCCAAGGGATGCCCCTGGTACGGATAGGGCTTACCGAGGGACAGACCAGCATCACCGTAAAAACCGGGGGTCCGTATATCCTACGTCTTCCTGGGGAGAAGCCCCTGTTCACCGGTAAGGCGCCGGAACAGCTCTGGGCTGAAATGCGGAATGGGAAGCTCTTCCTCTTGGATCAGGGGAGGAAAAC
This sequence comes from Treponema sp., assembly GCA_031259215.1. Lineage (GTDB taxonomy): Bacteria > Spirochaetota > Spirochaetia > Treponematales > Breznakiellaceae > JAIRLU01. The sequence goes on from JAIRLU010000290.1 coordinate 1,793, forward strand.
CTTGATCATCGCTGCAGAACCGGTGGTACTGGAATACCAGGAGCCGGAAAATACCACCCTCCTTTTCGGGCTTACCCTTGAAGACCGTTCCTACCGGGGCAGCATCGAATTTCGACCGGAGAAGGCCGGTATCACCTTGATTAACATACTTAATATAGAAGAATACCTCTATGGGGTTATTCCCGCGGAAATGCCCGCCTATTGGCCTGTGGAAGCCCTCAAAGCTCAGGCCATTGCCGCCCGATCCTATACCATGGCCTGTTTGGGGGACTACAATCGGGATGTACCCAAGGAAAAGGGATTCGATCTCTACGGTTCAGTGCTTTCTGCCGCATACCGGGGGATAAACGGAGAGGCCCGAGCCACTACCGCGGCAGTGGATGCCACCAGGGGCATGTACCTGGTGGCAGGGGGAGCACCCCTCAAGGCGTACTATTCTGCCAATCACGGAGGGTACAGCGAAGACAGCCGTTCCGTATGGGGTATGAGTACCTTTAACGCTGCGGTTCCTGATAAGCTCCTCATCTCCCGGACAAATCCCCTGTCCCTGGATGAATTGGCCCGGTGGATTCGAGAACGGCCTCGATCCTATGCATCGGTGCCGGATCTCCATTCCTCCCAAGCGTACCGCTGGGAAAAATGGGTAGCTGCAGAGGAAATACGCAGCCGGAATGCTGCAGATGGGAATAACATCGGAGAGATTCTCCAGGTGATAAGTCGAGGCCGGGGCATTTCAGGCAGGATCAACGAAGTGGAAATCCGAGGTACCCAGGGAACGCTCCAGATTAAGGGGGATCGTATCAGATCCCGCCTGGGGGGATTGCGGAGCAACCTCTTTACCATCCGTTCAAAGCTGGGAAAAAACGGCAAACCCGAGTACTTCATCTTTCAAGGAGCAGGTTGGGGCCACGGAGTCGGCCTGGATCAAAGCGGCGCTGCCGGTATGGCCCAAGCAGGGTTTACCGCGGCCCAGATACTGGGACACTATTACCCGCTGGCAACAGTACGCTAAAGCCCCAGGTGTTCAAGGTACCCCAACCCCACCGGAAACACGTGGGTAAAAGAGGAGGGGCTGGGCCTTGAAAGCGCGAGCATGAGCGTCATGGAGCGGGACTGCTTCGAACTAGGTAAGGTGAGTTCGATGGAATACGCATGGTCCGCCAAGGAACGCGCATGTTCACAAAGTAGTCGGATACATGCCCATTACCCGGACGTTAGTCCGGCGGACATTTTTTGTCGAACTCCCGTTACGTACGGTACAAGCGCTCAATCCCGGTATATCCAGCGCCCTGCATCCCGGAGATAGGGTGCCAAAATGGCCCCATAAATCTCGTTTTGCAGTTTTGTCGCCTCCTTGTACCAGGCGTCGATGGTATGAAGCGCTGCCCCTACCCGGTTACGACCATCTGCGGCCGTGGCTTGGAGATCAAGCCCCCGATCCAGGAGCATCTTGCTCAGAATATCCGCGAGAAAATAGGCTGATACGCCTATTACCACGGGATCCTTGGCCTCTTTTGAAAGGATTATGAACTGTTCCGCAGCAATCGAAAACTGCCGTTCTAGCAACAGGGTAAACCCATAGTAAAACCGTATCCAGGCGGTCTTCCAAGGATCCTTTTTGGAGAATAGACCCTTGCCGGATCGAGCTACGGCCGCATCCAGGCGGGCAGAAAAGAACTGGACCCCCCCGTTTATATCTTTAGCGAGAATTCGGGCAGCCCCAAAAAGAAGGGCGTATTCTTCAATCAAAGAAGGTTTCCCCTGGGCGATCTTGTCTTCCAGGTCCATCACCGAGGCAGGCTCGGAAAGGATGAAGTAGGTATTCACCAAAAGCCGCACCAGAGAAGGGGAGTAGTGTTTATCCTGGATAATCCGGGTCTCCAGGTATTGGGTCAGCCCAGGCCAATCTTCCCGTTCCAAGAGTACATACAGACGCCGGTTAATACCGTAAAACACGTCAAGCCCTAGGAGGACCAGGATCATAAGCAGAATAAAGAACCGGCTTGCCTGCCAAAACTCAAGGGCGATTTCAGAACCCAATATATAAAATGACAAAATACCAATGACCAGCAAAAAAAGCAAGATGATTATATTAAATGCGATAAACACATATCTGAATTTCAACGCGTAGTCTCCCCTGTTTTTCTCTCAAAGTCCTTTTCTCGACTCATTTTATTACCCTCCTTGACCGATACATGTATATTGAGCCTTTTTCAAAATGTCAGATTTTGAAAAAGCATCCGAAGAAGTATAGGAAGAACCTGTCCTTTGGCTGGTTTTCTTAAGTCTTTTTCCAACCTAACCAGGTTTTGAAAAAGGCTCTATTATCCTACAATAATTCTATTATCGGTAATAACGGAGGGGTCATAATACAGAACCGGCCGATACTGAAGACCGAATCAGAGGAGATATGGAATGAACAATTATAAGGTTATGGAGATTCAGGAAGGAAGTTTGTTTTCCGCTCCTCTCTATCTTGACGAACAGTTTATACTAGCCACACCGGACATGCAGTTCTCCAAGGAATTGGCTGCAGCCCTTTCAGAATGGGATTTTAAGGAAGTATATAGCGACGGAGAACCCCGGATAGAAGTAGTTGTCATAAGTGATAAGGATAAACTCAAGCAGGCCGTGGAATTTTATGAAGCCTTTCAGAAATATGTGAACACTCTTTTTACCTCAGGTGTGATAAAAGAAGAACTTACCTTCACCGCTATTGGGGAGAAGATCCAGGAAGCCTGTGCCATCATACAACTCGATTACCGTACCTTTTTCCGGGTACCCCTGGCCTATAAATCGGAGGTGGAGCTTAATTATCAGGTATCTCATACCATTACCTCCACGATTATTGCCCTGAGCATAGGAGTTTCTCTCAAACTACCGGATGATCAGCTTATCGAATTGGGCGTGGCCGCCCTCCTCCATGAAATCGGCATGACTAAATTGCCCTCTAAAGTAAACATATACAAACGGGACCTCAACGCGGAAGATCGGAAGGCCATCCTTTCCCAGCCCATTTTAAGTTACAACCTGCTTACCGCCCTTGATTTTCCTCCTAAGGTATGTGTCGCCGTATTGCAGCACCATGAACGGGAAAATGGCAGCGGTTATCCCCAAAAGCTTAAGGGCGACCAAATTAGTCTCTACGCAAAAATAATCGGGGTAAGTTGTTCCTATGAGGCGATAACCACCAACCGGCCCCACAAGAAAGCTAAAGACACCCATAGCGGTTTACTCCATTTCCTCAAAAATGAAGAAAAACAGTACGATGAAACCATAACCAGGGCGCTGGTTAATGTGCTTTCTCTCTATCCTATTGGACTGTATGTGCTCCTGGCCAATGGCAAGAAAGGACAGGTGGTGGATGTGAACCCTGCAAATCCTCGGTTTCCTATTGTTCAACTAACCGGTATACCGAGAATGGGCAAGGCATATATTCAAACTTCTCAGGAACAGGGCCTCGCTATTGTTCGCCCTCTGACCAAAGAAGAATTCGAGAATAACACCTGGTGATGGGTCCCGAATCAAAGCGATAAGTAATACCTATGGAAGATCCCTTACGTACAATCTGGTTCATGTTGGTGATCATGGTGGTAAAAGGAGGGGTTTCCTTGGTTGAAACCGCATTTATCGCTTCCCGCAAAACCTGGCTCAGGGCAAAGGCAGAGGATCAGCACAAGCAATACCGTAAAGTCCTGGAAGTCGTGGAGAATCCCCTGCTTTTTCTTTCTGCCCTGCGGATATGTACCGATTTTCTCAGGATCCTTGCAGGGGTACTCGGGGGTATGGGAATCCTGGGAGCTTTACAAACCTGGTTTACCCTTGGGGAACAGGTAAGCCCCTGGGGAGCATACCTGGCGGCGGTGATCCTAACGGCAGTCATCACTACGCTGATGTTCATCCTGGGGGACACCCTCCCTCAACAGATCGCCCTCATCGCTCCGGAACGAATCACCACAGTGGCCTTGCCCTGTATCAAGGTTTTGGTGGTGCTGTGTACACCCCTTAATTTCATCATCACCCGGATAGGGGCGTTGATCCGTACCTGCTTGCGGATTGATACCACTCCTGCTATAGGCATGACCGAGGATGAGTTACGGATCGCTTTACGGGAAGGGGAAAAATCAGGGATCGTGGAACGGACCGAGCGAACCATGGTAGAGGGGGTCTTTTACCTGGGCGACCGGCCGGTAGGGACCTTTATGACCCACCGCTCGGATATAACCTGGCTGGATAGTAGGGCTGAACTGGAACTGATACGGCATACCGCCCTTGAGCACCGGGATCAGCGGTACTTCCCGGTTGCCGAGGGTACCTTGGATGCGGTTACCGGGGTGGTTTCGGTTCAGGATATCCTGCTTGCGCTTTTGAACGGCCCCTGGCCTGGACTGAGTTCCATCATGAAGCGGCCCTGTTTTGTCCCAGAGACCCTATCTGCCCTCAAAGCCTTTGCTGCGTTTAAGCGGGGGCATACGGATTTTTTGTTGGTCATGGATGAATACGGCGGCTTTTCTGGAGTCCTCTCGGTGCGGGACCTCATCGAAGAAATCGTCGGGCAGCTTTCTACCCCTGCCCTGGCAACGAAAGCTATCCTCCTGCAGGATGATGGGACCTACCTAGTGGAAGGCAGCGTAAACATTGATGCGGTTGCCGAATCTCTTGGCTTCGATCAAATCCTGGGAGAACACCAAGCATACCATACCTTAGCGGGGTTTGTTCTGAGCCTGGCTGAAGAAATTCCCCGCCCGGGCGCTACTTTTGCGTATTGCGGGTACCGCTTTACCATTGCCGCTATGGACGGAAACCGGATCCATAAAGTCCTGATTTATCCTCCGGCAGAAAAAAAAGCATAGAAACCGGGGGGTATACCCTCAGCCGCGGGTAGCCCTCCTCCCCGGTTCCCTGGGGGCTTCTAGCGCTGCACCCTACCTGAGCCGTCGCCCCCGGCGAGTTTCCGTACTTCTTCCACTGAAACGTGGTTGAAATCCCCTTCAATCGAATGCTTGAGTGCGCTTGCGGCTACGGCGAACGCTAAGGTTTCCTGGGGCGGGAAGCCTTGAAGACAGCCATAAATGAGGCCGGCCCCAAAGCTGTCCCCCCCGCCAACCCGGTCCACAATACGCAGGGCATACTTTTTCGAGAAGAAATACTCCTTGTCGTGGTAAAGCATGGCTGCCCAGTTGTTGTCGTTGGCGGAAAGGGACTCCCGGAGGGTGATAGCCACCTGCTTAAACCCAAACCGATCCGCTAAGGTCTTGGCTACTTCCTGGTACCCTTCACGGTTTATCTTTCCTGAACTCACCGAGGTATCCTTGGCCTGGATGCCGAAAACATCCGCGGCGTCTTCTTCATTGGCAATGCAAAGGTCCACCAAAGGCATAAGCCGGCTCATCACCTGCCCGGCCTTTTCCCGGGACCAGAGGTTTTTCCGGTAATTCAGGTCGCAGGATACGGTAAGCTGCTTGGATCGGGCCGCTTTTAGGGCCTCAAGGCATATATCCGCCAGGGGATCGCTCAACGCCGGGGTGATGCCGGTAAAGTGAAACCAGGAAGCCCCGGAGAAAATCCGGTCCCAGTCAAAATCTGCGGGATCTGCTTCGGCTATGGCGGAACCCGCGCGGTCATAGATCACCTTGGAAGGCCGCTGGGACGCGCCTTTTTCCAAGAAGTAGATTCCGATCCGCTTACCCCCCCGGACAATCGCCGAAGTGTCCACCCCGAATTCCCGGAGCTTATTCACCGCGGCTTGGCCCAGTTCGTGAGCCGGCAGCTTGGTTACCAGGGCCGCGTCAAGCCCAAATTGAGCCAAAGAAACCGCCACATTGGCCTCCCCGCCGCCGTAGGTCGCGCCGAACTGGCTCGCCTGGACAAACCGGTAATACCCTTCCGGCGCAAGACGTAACATGATTTCCCCAAAAGTGATAACTTTTCCTGTTTTTTCCATGGTTTCCCCCGTATGTTTCTATTTTTTTTGAACCACATGCAGGGCAAACCCGGCGATCTCATCTTGAAGATAGATAAAAGTTACCTTCCCTTTAGGATCCCGTCTGATACTGTCCTGATTAAACCGGACGCCCTGCCGTTCCAGATAGCTTATGGCCCTGGGCACACTGGAGGTCCCTATAGCGATATGGCCATGAGTCCCCGGGCCCTGGGCCTTCATCACCTCCAAGGCCGCTCCGGCAAAGATCGAGTTCGTCCCTGCTTGAGCGGAAAACCCAAAAAGGGTACTGAAACGATCCGCAGCTTGAGCCGCGTCCTCGGCGTTCTCTGTATTGATACCCCAGTGGACTACCGAGAAACCCAAGGCGTGCTGTACGGCGTCCCGGCACAGCGCGGTAATAGCGGAGAAATCTCCTTTGTTTATGAGATCCGCCGGGGCCATCCAGGAACCACCGCAGGCCAGGATTTTGTCGTAGGCCAAATATCGGGCAATGTTTCCGCCGTTAATCCCTCCGGTGGGCATGAAGGTGAGCATAGGAAAGGGAGCGGCAATGGCCTTGATGTAGTCAAGCCCGCCTGCGGGCTCGGCGGGGAAAAACTTGACCACTTCCAAGCCCGCTTCCACGGCCCGTTCCATATCCGAAGGGGTAGTACACCCCGGAGTAATGGGGATTCCCCGTTCAATACAATGGGAGACCACTTGGGGATTAAACCCCGGACTGACGATGAACTGGGCCCCTGCGTCTATGGCCTTATCAACCTGGGTGACGTTTAACACCGTGCCGGCTCCGACTAAGATGTCCGGTACGGCTGCCCGGATGCGGCGTATGGCTTCTTCCGCCTGGGTGGTTCTGAAGGTTATTTCCGCACAGGGGATGCCCCCTGCCATAAGGGCCTTGGCCAAGGGTACTGCCTGTGCCTCGTTATCGATCTTAATGACGGGAACAATCCCAATCTTTCCTAATGCTTCAAGAACCGTATGCATAATGACCTCGCTCGTACGCAATACAAAGAACGCGTATCAAAAAATATGCTGTAAACCGTACCATGTAGATAAAAATCTATACATAGCCGTGTACAGTATATTCTTATGATACCCCATCCCCCGCCAAATAACAACTCGCCGCTTTTTCTCAAGGAACGGAAGTCCTTGCGTAAGGGCTTAGCGGGAAAAGTCCAGCCTGTTCTATATCCCCCAGCAGGGCTTCGGTACGCTGTTGCCGGCCTTCCTTGTTCAGGTGATAGACCGTGTCGTAAAACCAGTCCCGGGGAAAGCAATAGGTTTCAGGCCGGGAAATCACCGGGATCTGTTCTCTGAGGATCCCCTCTAAGGTACGGATAAGCTCGGCTGAAGCGGCAAAAGAGGCTTCCTCATAGCTTGGATAGGAGAGGATCACCGAACTTCTAGCAAGGGATAGACGTTATTCCGTTCGATTCGTGGGCCTTCAATATGCTTGAAGAAGTCGATTAAGGGCGGTATGGGTTGCTTGTTTATAGTCCCCTCCAATCTGCCTTTATCGACCCCTTTCCCGCTCTCCTTTAGGTAATTGTATATGCGCTGGCCCTGGAGGCTACCTTGACTAAAAAGACCCCCTAATCCTATAGTTGCAAACATTAGAGGCGTTTCCAAAACTCGGTTGGGTTTAGAAACGCCTCGTCGATACTGGCTACGGTGGGAACCAGGTTCAGTTCGCACGTTATTATAAGTGATAGGAGCGGTTAGTATGGAAAAAATTGCCAGTTTTCAAGTGGATCATCTTCGCTTAAAACCAGGAGTGTTTGTTTCTCGCCAGGATCGATTCGGGGTTCTGGTACTCACCACCTTTGATCTCCGTTTTAAGGAGCCGAATAAAGAGCCGGTGATAGATATGCCGGCCTTGCATACCATCGAACACCTGGGAGCCACCTTCCTTCGTTCCCATAAGGAGTGGGGGAACCGGGTGGTATACTTCGGCCCCATGGGATGTCGAACCGGTTTTTACCTCATTCTGGAAGGAGACCGGAGTTCTCAAGAGATACTTCCCTTGCTGGGAGAAATGATGGACTGGATCCTCAAGTTTGAGGGAGCCATCCCCGGAGCCGCGCCTGCCGAATGTGGAAACTGGCAGGAACAGAACCTGGATATGGCCCAATGGGAAGTCAGGCGATATGCGGCAATTGTGCAGCATCCGGCCACGGACAATCTCAATTATCCAGAATAACGGGGCGACCATGACGGTCCTGCAAAATCATGGAGTGTTGTAGAAGGCTAATTTATTATAAAAATAGTCATATTTATTCCTAAACCCTTGACCTTATGGGGGAATTTGGGTAACTTAAAAGTACTGATGATACGGTATTACAGGCCTTTTCATCACCGACATATAATGTGTTTTGCTGTTAGCATCTTAGTTCAATAATAACCGTATTATCAGTTTGCCTCCCGGGTTTCCTCACCTCCTTTTCCCGGGGGGTTTTATTTTTTATAACAAGGTATAGCTATCTTGCTCGCTAGGTTGTACCTGTGGCAGTATTAAGAAGAAGGATTGAAAAACTATGTATATGAAGCCGGTGGATGAAACCAAAGAAGTGGCTGGGTTTGCGTTTTCGGCCCTTATTCGGGGCCGGGTGCAAGGAGTCGGATTTCGGTATTCCGCCATCCATGAGGCCCGCCGCCTTGGCCTTTCAGGATGGGTACGGAATAGAAGCGATGGGGCAGTAGAGGTCTGGTCCGAAGGACCACCAGAAAAACAGACCCCTTTTCTTAAATGGCTTCACCGAGGACCTCCAGGCGCCCGGGTGGATTCGCTCCGTTATAAACCTTGCAGGCCTACCGGGAGATACTCGAACTTTTCAATCCAATTCTGAGCCTCCTCAAGACTAAACAGAGCAGGTTTCTTTCCTGAAGGGATGCAGGTTATTCAGTCCCTTGAGGATAATCCGGTACAAGACCTTGCCGTTTCAACACCCCCTACAGAACCGCCCTCATTGTACCGATAAAAATAAAGGAGCATGGTTAAGAAAATGGGCTTTATAAAACCATTGAGTGTGATTTTATTCGTGCATAGTTATGTTATTTTTCCACTTTCCGGTGCAACGATAACCTTCCTGGTTATAGAAACAGGGCTCCCACAGGATAGGCCGATACTTGAATCTTCAAGACTCTGGGAAAGTAGTTTGATGGATGTATTTTTTGATGCAGGTCATATAGTAAGTAATGCTCCTATTATGCAGCTCCAGGTTACATCAGCAGGAGCATTTCCCGAAGAAGCCCAAGGAGCGCTCAAAGAGGCCATCGCAGGAGGCTCGGATTTTTTTATCCTCGCCCTGCTGGAGTATCAGGGTATGACCCAGGGTTCTCCCCAAAGACCCCAATCAATTTCGCTCAAACTTTTTAGTACTAAGCCGTATCGTTGTGTGGTGGAACAACAATACCCAAAGACCATAAGCCTATCTCCGGCGGAAGAACTCCGAGAGGTCCAAAAAGCAGCCCGGACCCTTCTTGCTCACCTAGGAAGATGATCAGAGCGTATTGTGGGTGTATCTTTTTGAAGGCCCGGGCAGGCGTTCTATGTAGCATTAAGTAAAAAATACCTTGTAAGGATGGGTATACCTATGAAATATATGAAAAAAAAGCAGCCTATGGGATGTATTGTAATGGCGTGTATCCTATTGCTCAATGGATCCGAATGGGAAGGAAGCATCTGGGAAGGAAATGCGGTGGTTGCTGCTAATGGAGATCTTCCTGTAGAAGGACTCTACGTGGCTACCAATGTATTCCCCCGGAATACGGTGGTGTATATTACCAATCTTGAAACAGAAAAAACCATTCCGGTTACCGTTGCCGCAAGCTTAGACAATCCAGGGCTTTTGATCACCCTTACAAGGGAAGCGGCTGAGGCTATAGGCATGCCCATAGGATCGCTGGGCAGAATCAAGATGATACAGCCTGCAGACCCGGAAGCCTTTTCTAAGTACCTTGCTCAGGTTGCTCAAAATAAAGGGAATGTCCCTTCTGATGAAGCCCTTCAAAAGAGTGCTCGGGGAGCGGGGACCACTGAGAACGTGCTTCCTGAAAAGCCTGCCCCGGCTCCTGAGAGTCCACCTGCCATCGGGTCTGCAAGTCCGGTTCCAGAAGATACCTCCCGCAAGGATGCTATCGATATCCCTGATGCCTATAAACCTGGTACCCCTTCAGAATTAAGGGTGGATGAGGAACCCAATCCAGACCCGGAGTTCCTAGTGCTCCATGCAGCAGAACCAGGAGCACCAGGAACAGATCACCCTGAGGTTACCCTCTTCCCTGAAACCACTGAAGATCCCAGACTTACCATCAATGAGAAACCGGAAGAACGACTGGAACAGCCGGAAACCTATTGGCCAGGGATCGGAAGTACCACGGGGCCTGAACCACGGACCGGTATAGAGGAAGCAGCAGGTAACGACGTAGGAGAAGGAATGGCGGTAAACCTTCCCAAAGAAACGGCAATACCACCCGAGGTCAATCCTCCTGAAACCTTCCCCCTCAGCAGTTCCGATACGGAGTCCCTCACGATACAGGAAAAACCCATCTTGGCAGAGAGCCTCGTAACGCCGGAAACCCATTTGCCCCTCCAAATTCCCTCCACTGCCAAGGAGGATAGGGCCCTTAAGATACCTGAGACGCCGAGTACCGAAGAGGTAGCAAATCCAGAAGGGAGGGAGGTTGCTGAAGGGCCTCGCTATACTGGAGATGCATACAACCTTAGGCTGACTCCTGCAGAAGAGCGGCCTCCTACAGAACGGGAAATTGCTGGGCTTCCGGCGGAAGCGGAAATAGCCCCTATTGTTCATCCAGCTCAGAATGACCAACGTATCAACCCCAGTTTCATCATTAATTCAATCACGTATCCTGTGGCAGATTCCCAAGCAGACCGGGAATTAGCACCTTTTATACCACCTATCCCGGAGTCCTCGAGGAGCGCTGAGTTTCCGCTGAAGTTTTCGGTTCCTGTGATCAGCCGCTTGGAAAAGGGTAAGTATTATCTCCAATTAGGAGCGTATCATCAAGCCGAACTGGTAGAGCCGGAATTATCTAAGATAGGATCCTCTTATCCCTTAACCATTCAACATTCCGGGAACCCGGACCGGCCCCTTTATCGGATTTTACTGGGGCCCATGAATCTGGGAGAGAGCGGCGCCCTTTTGCAACGTTTCAGAAGTATTGGATACCACGACGCCTTTTTGAGATTGGGGACGTAAGGAAGCACGACGGATAAGGAGGAGACCGTAGTTTTTCCTTAACCCTTAACGGGCAAGCCAGCCCCCATCCACCGCAAGGGTAAAACCGTTCACGTAATCTGACGCAGGGGATGCAAGGAATACCGCTGCTCCTGCCAAATCTTGGGGATTGCCCCAGCGACCCGCGGGGATCCGTTCCAGTATGGCCGCGCTCCGTTTTGGATCAGCTCTGAGGGCTTGGGTGTTGTCCGTAGCCATATACCCAGGAGCGATGGCGTTAGCATTGATACGGTACTGGGCCCATTCGTTGGCCATAAGCATGGTGAGAGTTCGGATTCCCCCTTTGGATGCCGTATAGGAGGGTATCCGTATGCCTCCTTGATAAGCAAGCATGGAAGCGATGTTGATGATCTTGCCGCCGCTGTGCTGGTCTATATACTGCCGAGCCGCGGCTTGGCTCATAAAAAACACGGTTTTTAGGTTGATGTTCATCACCTCATCCCATTCAGCTTCGGTAAAATCAAGGGAGTCGTTACGCTTGATAGTTCCCGCATTATTCACCAGAATATCCACCCGGCCAAAGCTACGGAGCGCCTCGGCAAAGATAGGTTTCACCGGTTCCTGGGAGACGAGATTAGCCGGTAGATAGGCGAATTTCCTCCCTGCCTGTTCAATGAGCGCCCTGGTTTCAGGGGCATCCGGGGCGTAACCAACGCCGAAAATATCCGCCCCTGCCTCGGCGAGCCCTCGGCTTATACCCTGTCCAAGCCCGCGGCCACAACCGGTTACGATGGCTACCTTTCCATCAAGCTGGAATGTAGTAAGAATACTCATAATAGGAATCCTCCTTATTTATCCTTATCTCAGGGCCGTGCTGGGAATCGTATCCATATCATCGAAGTTCTGGTTCTCTCCTGCCATAGCCCAAATAAACGTATATGCTGAGGTCCCAACCCCGGCATGAACCGACCAGGAGGGAGCAATAACCGCCTGTTCATTACCCATGAGGATATGCCGGGTTTCTCCAGGCTGCCCATGTATATGAAACACCACGGCATCCGGTGGCATATCAAAGTAACAGTACACTTCCATACGCCGCTCATGAGTATGACAGGGCATGGTATTCCAGACGGATCCCCCTTCCAGAATGGTCATACCCATCACCAACTGGCAGCTCTGGCAGACTGCAGGATGTATGTACTGGTAAATGGTCCGCACATTCACCGTGGACCTATCTCCGAGCTTTCGTGGATTGGCCTTGGCCATAGGAATACATACCGTCGGGTATGACCGGTGCGCCGGAGCACTAGCCAGGTAGAATTTAGGGGGATTATGGGGATCCACTGCGGAAAAAAGAACCTGCTCCACTCCTTTCCCGATATAGAGTCCATCTCCCTTATTCATGGTATAAGGCACCCCCCCTGCAGAGATCGTGCCTGTCCCGGCAATACAGAGGATCCCCGCTTCCCGGCGATCCAGAAATACCGTACTCCCAAAATCCTTTCCTCCTTTGAGGGAAAGGGATTGTGTCACTGGATAGGCTCCACCAAATACCACTCGGTCTGTATGGGTATAACAGAGACTCACCTCGTCTGGCACGAAAACGTTTTCAAATAAAAAATGATCCCGCATACGCTGGGTATCATACCCTTTCATATCTTCAGGATGCTCGGCATACCGTATGGCCAGTTCCATAAGCTGTACCCCCTCTCTATTGGTTTAGTATAGGGCAGACAGGATAAACCGTCAATCTTACCGCATTATCCCTTTTTATAATCCTTCTCGTTTTTTAGATAGTCGAGGAAGCCCGGTTTGCGTAAGCAGCGTGGAACGCTGCTTCAGCCATAACAGAGGATGCAGCGGGTTCACCCTATGCACCGGTAGGGCACTGCGGTTTTTGCTGGACATATTTAATGATAAGATTATGTTTTTATATTAGAGTTGTTCAAAAACTTCAGTTTTTGAACAAATTCAGATAAAAAACAGCAAAATGCGGAGCATTTTGCAAGACTTGTTCGATAACCAACCGGGTTATCGAACAAGTCCATTCACTCATGATTACTTCGTAGTATATCTTTTCCATTCTTTTTTTACCAATGTGATCGCCGCAAAGAAGCGGGGTATTAGACCATACCTTCTAAAAGAAAGCATCGCTATGTTATAAAAAATGCTGTCTATTTTTTTCATTTTTCCGACTTTATTGTATAGAGTTGTTCGGAAACCAACCGAATTTTCAAACAAGTCCTATATAACAGGATAGTATAACAAGTAAACAGAATTTTTATTGCCCTTTGGGGTGATACTCCCTATGATTATCAGTACTTCGTGTATAGGGTAGGTTCATGTTACTCCTGGAGCTATTCCACCAACATTGAGTAGCAAGGGAAGGTCTGATAAAGCCTATGAGCATCATGAGTTTCCTGATGCTTACCTAGGGGATATTCGTCACCTTGGGGATGAACTGGCAGGCCTCAGGGTCTGCGCCAAGGCATGCAGAAAACCCATGGACTCCCGGACTTGAAGGGGGTTGTTGTTTTCTAGGAGTATAGCAATACCGGGTTTTCGCTGGAGGATCAGCCTCAAAAGGGCAGCATAGTCCAGGCTACCGGTTCCTGCGGGAAGGGCGCCGGATTTTCTGCCTCCTTCCATGCGAAAGTCCTTGGCATGTATGGCCACGATATGATCGCCGAAACTATTAAAGGCACAGGTGAAGAAAGCCTCTTGATCTTCGGTAAGGCCAGATTGGGGGATCAGATTCACCGGATCGTAAATGACCTTGAGGGAGGGAGAGGAAAAGCGTTCCAAAAGTTTGGTCATCTTTTCGATGGTAGCAATGGTGTGCTTTTCCGCGACCGGTTCGATACCAACAATGGAACCGTATCTTTCGGCGCAGGTAAGGAGCCGTTCAAGGGAACGGCAGAGCAGATCAAACGTTTCAGGCTTTTGCGTATCGGGATGCCAGGAACCCTCGGGATCCGGGGAACCGGTTTCGGTTCCTACTATGGGGCAGTTAAAGTCCCGGGCAAAGCGCAGATGCTCCTCAAAATAGCGGAGCATGTTTTCACGTTCCGCTGCGTCCGGGTGTACCGGATTAATATAACAGCCCAGGACGGCAATACTGATCCCGCGACGGCTGAACATATCCCCTATACTCCGGGCATAGCCTGAGTTCAGGGTACTGGGCGGGGGAGCGCCGGGAAACGCCTTGGCTAGGGCAAGCTGAATTGATGCAGGGTTAAAGGGCGCTAGGGTGTCTGCCAGTTGTTCTGGAGGCAGCTTTCCATAGTCATGGGCCCGCAGGCCTATCTGTAGCATAATTTTCCTTGTGTCTCATTTTTACTATAAGGAGAGTATACCGTGATGCTGAGGTATTGTAAAGGAAAGAGAGAATCCCATGATTGAACGAACCATTGCTTCCTTCGGTGCCCAAAAGAACGGGCAGGATAATTCCGGGGCCTTTACCGCAGCATTACAGGCTTTACGAGACGCTGGCGGGGGTTCTCTCATCGTGGAGAAAGGAATCTGGCGGACCGGGCCGCTTGAACTCGGTTCCCATATAACCCTGGTTCTGGAAGAAGGATCCCTTATCTCTTTTATTCCTGAGCCGGAACAGTACCCTCCGGTATATACCCGCTGGGAAGGGGTGGAGTGTTTCGCCATGCACCCCTTGGTGTTTGCCCAAGAACAGCACCATATCCGTATCATCGGGAAGGGAGGCATGGACGGCTCCGGATCAGTATGGTGGGAATTGCTACGGGAAAAACGACGGAAGGGTCAGTGTGATCCTGAGACCCCCCTGGAACAGAAATTGGCAGCCCTTAATCCTGGATACAACCAGCAGCCTTCAGGGGGGGGCAGCCGGAATATGCAGTTTCTTCGTCCTCCCCTGATACAGTTCTATAAATGTACGGATATCCTTCTTGACGGCATTACCCTTACCAATTCCCCTTTCTGGACTTTACATCCCCTGTTTTGCGACACCCTGACAGTGAGGAACCTGGTGATCACCAATCCTCCGGACGCGCCGAATACCGACGGTATGGATATTGATTCCTGCAGGCATGTCTGTATTGCATACTGCCAGGTGAGCGTAGGGGATGACGGTATCGCGCTTAAATCCGGGTCTGGGGAAGACGGTATCCGGGCGAATAAACCCACTGCGGCAGTCCTGGTTCATCACTGTACCGTGCGAGATGGTCACGGTGGTATTGTCATAGGGAGTGAAACCGCGGGGGGCATCTTCGACGTAACCGTAGAGGACTGCGCCTTTATCGGGACCGACCGGGGAATCCGCATCAAAACACGGCGCGGTCGAGGTGGACAGATGCATGATCTCCTGTTCCGCAATCTGACCATGGAAAACAACCTCTGTCCCTTGGTGATCAACATGTACTACCGCTGTGGTACGGATCTGTCCAGTGGTCTTTTCAGCCTTGAGCCTGCGCCGGTAGGACCGGGGACCCCTTCCATCAAAAACATCTCCATCTCCGGTATTCGGGCCAGAGGCTGCCGGGCTTCGGCGGGGTTCATCGCCGGGCTTCCTGAATCGCCGGTGGAAAACCTCTGTATCTCCGACTTGGATTTGAGTACTGATGAAAAAAGCGGGGTAAATCCTGAGGAGTCGGATATGTTTCTGGGCTTGCCGCCGGTGAAGGAAAAGAGTTTTCGGCTTTTGCATGTGAAGGATCCGCAATTTACCGATGTCCAGGTAAAGGGCCCCCAAGAACCTTTCATCTACCGGTGAGTTGGTATAACCCGAAGAACCTATCCGCTGCAGGAAGCCCCTTTGAAGAATCCCGGAAGACTGGTTCCCCTAGACTCGACCACAGGTCATACAAGCCCCCTTGGTTTGGGCGGTTCATTTCCCGCTTGTTATGAGCCTCTCCCCGGTATTTGTGAACGGTCCATGCGGATCTTTTTGTACGCTAAACACCATAGGATCCAGAAGGTATGCCTATTTTCACCGATGATCCAGATGCCTTGGTCTTAATGCACGACATGAGTGGAGGTCCTTGTCGCCTGCGGCCACATACCGCACCGCTTGGGGGACATGCCCCCATACCCCTGGAAGTTTTCTCTAGGTTTATCCTGGGTGTACACGCAGGGCATCGACGTTTACTTTTTGAATTCCTTGTATAGTAATGAAATAGATTCCCGCGGATACTATGCAGGTATATGCGTAAATCCTTATTATATAAAGAGATATACTTTTAAACGC
>JAIRLU010000113.1 GCA_031259215.1 Treponema sp.
GTAGTACCGCCGAAGAAGAACCGGAAGCATCCCTGGGCATATGATAAGGAACTGTATAAGCAGAGGAATGAGGTGGAACGGATGTTTCGGCGGATAGGGACAAGGTATGACAAGCTGGATCTGCTATTTTCCACATTTATCTGTCTTGCCTTGTGTGTTATTGCCGTTTGTTCATTGATTCCACGTAGTGTGAACAGGCCCTAGTACCATAAAGACACTGTATGTTTTTCGCATATTTCTTCAAGCCTTTTTTCCTCGTGAAAACTTGCCCGATCCATAATTACCGTTTCCCCTTTTTCAACAGATTTTAACAACTTGGTTTCACACCACTCTTCAAAACAGGTTCCGTTCATGGTCCCCGGGCAGCACATAGACGCTAACTGCCCCACGCCGTCCTCGTCATGTAGTTGTCCGGGGACAACCGTAACGCAGTGAAATTTCCGTCCCCGTTTGCAGTCCTTTACTACCGTTACTCCGCGCAGCGCACGCCCGTATTCCCGCTTTAAATCACGGTTTATACCGCTTCCATCAACGTATACCCGGTTTTCTTCCGGTATTTGCCCGATGGTATTTAAGTACCTCTCACGTTTTTCTTCGCTTTTTTCAGAATAAGTAAAAGGTTTTTTTACGGCTGCTACCAAGGCGCTTACCCCTTTTGTCGATTGCCTTAAAGCAGACGCCGAATGCCGCAGCGAACTCCCTCAAGTACCAGTCAGGATGGTTTCCCGCAAGTTCCCTGATTTTCAGGGTCTAGTTTCCCCCTGCGGCTTTGGGGATAATGCTTCTCGAACTTCCCTTTTGCTTGGAGTTCCGCCTTCAAGTCATACTAACTCCTTGAGCAGACACCCAAAGCCTCGTTGACTTGGGCAAAGGAATGCCTGGAATCTTTATACGGTATCACGAGCCGCCTAATTTTTTCATCATGTGGCATAATAGAGTTGTTCAGAAACCTCAGTTTCCGAACAACTTCCGCTTAAAAAAAAGAAAAATGCGTAGAATTTTGCAAGACTTGTTCGATAACCAACCGGGTTATTGAACAAGTCCAATGGGAAACCGCGTCCACCTCTGGGAATTTCCTAGAAAACTCCCTCTTGATGCAACCCTCAGGAAAGTCCAGCGTCAAACTACATTGAGGATACGCGAGTTATGACACCATTATATAAGAGGATGAACTCAAGGCAGGCGAAAGGATTGTCTTCTATTCCTAAGCCCCTGCCTTTTCAAACGCCGGGAGAAGAAATTGCCAATGGGATCTTGCACGGCTTGGGCGCGCTCTTGGCCATAGCCGGTTTGGTGTTACTGGTCCTTCGGGCCCAGGGATACCTGGGAGGGTCCGGCGGCGGTACCGTGGCGATATGGTCCTATAGCATCTTCATGGCGGCGATGATCACCATGTTTCTTATCTCTACCTTGTACCATGCTATCCAGCATGAAGGGGCAAAACGAGTGTTCCGGATCTTCGATCATTCCGCAATCTATCTGCTCATCGCAGGAACCTACACCCCTTTCTGTCTTCTTGCCTTGAACGGCCCTTGGGGTTTGATCTGTTTCGGTGTTGAATGGGCTTTAGCCATAACCGGTATCATCCTTCATGCAGTTAATTGCAAGGTTTTAAGGAAACTTGAACGAGGGGTGTATATAGGAATGGGGTGGGCGGTGGTGTTTTTGGGACCACGTTTGGTAGAGGCCATTCCCTTTTCAAGCTTCACGCTCCTCGTCGCAGGAGGATTGGCCTATACCCTGGGAGTCATCTGGTATAGTAAGCCTACCCGCCGAGGCGCGCATGTTATCTGGCACGTATTTGTTCTGGCTGGAGCCATCGGTCATTGGTGGTCTATTTGGCTCATAAGCTGATGGATTCCTCATGGTGGTATATTCCGATGGGAGGTACTGTTCGTTTCCCGAGGTTCTCCAAGGACCTTTCAAAAACCGCTCATATCACGTATATTTTGTTACATGAGGCTGGGTCAAAAGGTTAGATTTTGACCCAGCAGCCTAAGATTAAAGGAAAAACCGGTCTTTGAGATGGTTTTCCTAGACCTTTTTCATGGGATCCCAGGTCTGTACTACCCTTGTGGTGAAAAAGGTTCATTGTTACATGAGGTAATCCATGAGTTCATCAGAAAAATTTGATCCCCAGGCCTTGACTGACTTTGCCCGGTATTATGGTTTCCATTATGCTATGATCGATCCCTTGGCCTTGGTGCAGGATGTTTTGATTGATATGGAACGGGGGCTTCGCGGGCAAAGTTCCAGTCTTCCCATGATCCCCGCCTATATCAGCCCGGTTTCCCAGGTTCCCCGAGGAAAAACCGTGATTGCCCTGGATGCCGGGGGGACCAATCTCCGAGCTGCCCTGATTCGTTTTGATGATCAGGGAACAGCCCAGGCCCAGAACACGGAGAAAGCGCCTATGCCCGGTACCTATGGACGGGTAAGCCCGGAGCAATTTTTTGACAAAATAGCCGAAGTAACCGTCCCCCTCCTTGAAAAGGAGCCCCATGTGGAAGGCATAGGGTTCACGTTCTCTTATCCTACGGAAATAACCAAAGATGCCGATGGTATACTCCTCGGGTTCAGCAAGGAAGTGGATGCCCCCGAGGTAATCGGGAAATCCATAGGCCAAGGGCTCCGGGATGCCTTGGCTCGCCGGAAGATCTCGGTACCCCAAAAGATTGTACTCTTAAATGATACGGTGGCCACCTTGCTCTCAGGTCTCCTTTCCATTCCTCCCCAAGGGGGCATGGGGAGGAATCAGTACGGCGTTGCCCCCGGACTAGCGGTAGGCTTAATCCTGGGAACCGGTATTAATACCGCCTATCCAGAAAGGCATATCCCTAAGATCCGCTTTGCATCGGCCGATGCTCCTCAAATCGTCGTATGCGAAACCGGAACCTTTGCCCACCGGTATATGGGTATCCTTGACCGGGAATACGATGCCACCACCAAGAACCCGGGAGCCTATACTCTGGAAAAGGCCGCTGCCGGGGCATATTTGGGTCCCCTTACCTTCCATATCCTCAAACAGGCCATACGGGACGGCCTACTCCGGTTTAGAAAATCTGAGGAGTTCCTTGCATGGCCTACCTTGCAAACTAAAGACTTAAACGCCTTTATGCACGCTCCTTTGAAAGGAGAAGGCCCTATAGGGAAACTCTTTGATGTAGATGAAAAGGATGCCATCGCTACTTTGGTGTATCTTACCTCCTTAGTAACCGAGCGAGCAGCCCGTTTTTCTGCAGCTATGGTTGCAGCCGCAGTGGAACGGCTTGAAGGATACGATCCCTTGGCACCGATCCGTATCGCCGTGGAGGGTACCACCTACATGATTTACCAGGGGATGCGGACGGCCCTGGAATCCTACCTGCATACGATCCTGGTTTCTGGGAAAAAGCGTTTCTATGTGATATCTCCTGTGGATCAAGCATCCCTTTTCGGCGCTGCGGTGGCTGCCCTATCCGCATAAACAAACCTCCAGTAAGGGGAATGGTCACGGCGCAGAAGGGGCTTCTTGAGGACGTGCTAACCCATGATACCAATCCTTGGGTGAAACCGGCTGCTTCATTCCCTTGGGTATCATCCCAAGGGGAATCGGAATAATCCAGGGAGCCTTTGACATGAGGGTAGCCTAAACAACATGAGGTGCGACAAAAAGAAAAAAATCCGCCGGACTAAGTTCCGCAGGTACTAATCATCCTATGATTTTTTATACAGGATACTCTTGGGGTATTTCGCCTAACGTCCAGGTTGTAGCGAACTTGCGGTTACGAGCAACCCTGGCGGGCAAAAAACAGGGCGGAGAAAAACCGCACAAAGGCCGTAGGGCGACTACGGTTTTTCGTAGCCCGAGCCGCTTTAACGGCATCAGACCTGTTATGCGGGTCTACGCATATACAGCCTCGTTATGCGAAGTTTGGGCCGTACACTATTTTTTATCTTTTACTATTTCCAATAGTCCATAATTATTATCTTCCAAATCTTCTATCATCGGTTTTATGTTTATTAATAGTTCCATAAGATATTTG
>JAIRLU010000162.1 GCA_031259215.1 Treponema sp.
GTAGTCCCCGAGGGCCTTGCTGTAGCCCCGGGTGATATGGGCATCGCCCCGCTGGATCCATGCCCCGGTCTCATGGGGGGGTTAATCGGATCGCCTGATTGAAGTCCTCCATCGCCCGATCCAGATCCCCTTGCTCAACGTACAGAAGACCCCGTTTCATATACGCCGTGGCGTGGCTGCCGATCGTGATGGCTCTATGGTAGTCGGTTATGGCTTTTTCCCGGTCCCCTTTGACTTTGTAGGCATCCCCCCGGTTAAGGTAGGCTAAAACATCCTGGGGGTCTAGTTTGATCGCTTTGGTACAGAACGCTACCGTCTGGTCCGGGTCCCCTTTTTGCAGGTAAACCTGAGCTAGGTTATCATAACATGCAGGATTATGGGGATTGAGTCTCGCCGCCTGATTAAAGTCCTCCAAGGCCCGGTCCAGATCTCCCTTGTCCCGGTAGGCCATACCTCGCTGGCGGTACACTTCGGCTTCATGGGGACTGAGATGGATGGCTTGATCGTAGTCTGCAAACGCCTGGTCCCACTCCCTTTTGTGGGCATGGACGAAGCCTCGGTTAAGGTGCGCCTGGGTAAGATGAGGGTTCAGCTCCATAACCTGATTGAGATCCGCGAGCGCCTGGTCCAGTTCCCCTTTAATCAGGTAAGCCGTGGCCCGGTTCACATAGGCCGTGACAGTACCAGGATTCAGGGTAATGACCCAGGTATAATCCTCCAGGGCTTTATCCATCTCGTTTTTTTGCATGTAGGTATTGCCCCGGTTAAGGTAGGCCTCGGCATAAACGGGCTGCAGCCTGATAGCCTGGCTGAAGTCTCCTATGGCCTTGTTCAGTTCTTTTTTGCCCATGTAGGCGATGCCCCGGCTATAGTATACCAGAGCAAAGTCGCGGTTGCGTTTGATAGCACGGGTGTAGTCTGCTATGGCCTTGTTCAAATCCCCTTTCTGCTTGTAGAGGGTGCCCCGGTTCATGTAGGCCGCGAAGTTATCAGGCTCCAAACTGATAGCCTGACGGTAGTCTGCCAGTGCACTATCTTCGTCCCCCAGGTCAGCGTATATAGTACCCCGATCAGTATAAACCTGGGCAAGATGGGGGTTGAGGCTGAGGGCCCGGGTAAAATCTGCGAGGGCCTGGTCCTTTTCTCCCTTCAGAATGAAGGCTACCCCTCGGTTTGCGTAAGCCTTGGCATCCTGAGGGTCGATTTTGATGGCCTGATCATAGTCCAAGAGCGCTTTGTCCAGGTCCCCCTGCTGAATATGGTCGCTGCCACGGTTGTTGTAAATACCGGCATTATCAACCGGGGTTTGTAGCAGGGGATTAAATCTTAGTATGGTTTTCTTTTCTTCCTCTGGGATCATTTTCATACATCCACCTCTATTTATAGGGTATGCTGCTTATAGGGTATGCTACAAACATGTCAACCCCTTAAATAGTATCTCTGATTTTCAACATATATAAAAAAAAATTATTTTTTTACCTTGCCTTCTTCCGTATGCAGCAAAAAACAGCGTACCTCCTGGGGCGGGGCTTCGGGGGGGGCAATGTTGATAAGTCTCGGGGTGGTCTTCCCACAGCCCGGTCTCTTCCAGGGACACCGCGCAACGAAACTGCAACCCTGCTTCTGGTACAGCCCTTCTGAGGGTTGCCCTGAAACATCGGAAAGTTCTGACCCCAAAGCCGCCTCTAACAGCGCCTGAGTATAGGGATGACCCGGATGGGAATATACCGCCTGGGCAGTGCCCAGTTCCAGGATTTGTCCTTTATACATTACCCCAATACGGTGGCATAGATGATAGACCACGTGCAGGTTGTGGGAGATGAAGAGCATTCCTAAGCCTAGGCTTTGGTGCAAATCCTGAAATAAGTTCAGTATCTGGGCTCCCACGGATACGTCTAAGGAACTTACTGCCTCATCTGCCACGATGAGTTTAGGCTCCAGCATCAAGGCGCAGCCGATACACACCCGCTGTTTCTGTCCCCCCGAAAGCTCATGAATCCGACGGGTCTTGTACCCCGGATCCAGCCCTACCCGGTGCAGCATGGCATCCACTTTTTTGATACGTTCCTGTTTGGTGCCGATCCCATGTATTCTGAGCGGTTCTTCCATGAGCCAGCCGATAGTCTTGGCAGGATTAAGGGCTGCTCCAGGATCCTGAAAAACGGCCTGTACTTTCCGTGCCAACGCTTTGGACCGTTTCAGCCGTCCCTGGTGGTTCTGCCGTAAACCATCTATGATGATGTCTCCTTCATAGGCGATAAGCCCCAATAGGCTATTCCCCAGGCTTGTTTTACCGCATCCCGATTCCCCCACGAGGCCGAAGATCTCCCCCTGACCGATTTCTAAGGTGATATGGTCGAGCACAGGCCGAATCACTTCCCTGCCGAACCCCCCATACGAGCGGGTACGATAGGTGTTGGAGAGATTTTTTATTACTACGAGGGCATTAGACATATTCGGTTTCCCTAATGCAGCATACCCGGTGGTCTCCACTCAAACTCAGGGGATCCGGGAACCGAACAGTACACTGAGCCCTCGCCTTGCTACACCGAGGGGCAAAGGGACAACCTGGAGGCTTTTCCTCGATAGAGGGAACCTTACCGGGAATACTGATCAGGGGCTTACCCTTCCGTTCCTGCTGAGGGATGGAACCGATGAGTCCCTTGGTGTACTCATGGCAGGGGTCAGCGAACACTGCCTCCACCGTACCTTCTTCCAGAAGTTTTCCTGCATACATGACCAAAAGCCGATCACAGAGACGACGTATGACCCCAAGATCATGGGAAATAAACAGGATGGACGTACCTACGTCCCGATTGATCCGTTTTAACCGGTGGAGGATCTGGGCCTGGGTGCTCAGGTCTAAGGCGGTAGTGGCTTCGTCAGCTATAAGCAGCTTGGGCTTGCACACGATGGCCAGGGCAAGCAGCACCCGCTGCCGCATGCCCCCTGAAAGCTGATGCGGATAGGCAGCCGCAAGTTTTACCGGCTCTGGGAGGCCGAGTTCGCCCATAATATCCAACACTTCTGCTTCTATAAGACGCTTGTTTTTCCTGCCATGTAAGCGTAAGGGTTCTGCAATTTGCCGTCCAATGGTAAGTACCGGATTAAGGGAACTCATAGGTTCCTGAAACACCATAGAGAGGGCCTTTCCCCGAATACCACAGAACTCCCGTTCTGAAAGCACCCGCAGATCAAGGCCGTCAAAAAGGATGGTTCCCTTGATAACCTGGATATTGGGCGGAAGCAAGCCGAGGATAGAAAGGGCGGTAAGGGTTTTGCCGCATCCCGATTCCCCCAGGATCCCCACAATTTCTCCAGATTGTACCTGAAACCCTATATCATCCACCCCTAGGAGGTAGGTGCTACCCTGCCGGATCCCCACGGATAAGTGCTGTACCTGCAATAAGGGCTTCCTGGGTGCGATCGGTTTCACCGCTGCCGAATACCCTCACCCATACTATGAAAGGCAACGACCGTTATCATTATCATCATCCCCGGGGCCAGAGCGCACCAGGGGGCGTTAAAGAGAAAGTTCTGGGATTCTGAAAGCATCCGTCCCCAGCTTGGGATCGGCGGCTGTATGCCCAGGCCCAGGTAACTCATGGTTGCTTCAGCCAAAATAGCATTGGACAGGCCCAGAACCGTAGCGGAAAACAAGGAATTCTTAAGGTTTGGCAGAATATGGACAAAGATGATGCGCACATGAGAAGCCCCCATAAGTCCTGCGGTTTTTACGAAATCTCGGTTTTTGTATTCCAAAATGCCGCTCCGCATGATCCGTACATAGCTGGGAATAAACAAGATAAGTAAGGCTATCATCAGGGTATAGGGTCTATTGTTCATGAGGGAGACCATCATCAATGCCACCAGGATCCCCGGAAAAGAACTCAGCGTGTCCATGAGACGCATAAGTACCTCATCCCAAAGACCCCCCTGATAACCAAAGATAAGTCCCAAGGAAGCGCCGATAAAGACACTTCCTAGGACCGTACCCATAGATACCAATAAAGTATACTGAGATCCTGTCATGATCCGGGAAAATACATCCCGACCAAAATTGTCGGTTCCCATAAGATGCTGCAGCGTCGGAGGAATAAAACGCTCTGCTGGGGCCATCCGGTTATACTCATAGGGGGTATAAAAAAAACTCACTCCTCCCATACCCACGACAAGCAAGCCCAAAACAAGCCCTATCTTGAAATCAATGCTCCCTGATACCTGCATAGATCCTATCCATTATTACTACTACTCCATCTATATAGAAACAATGAAGGTACCAAGGCAACCGTACCGGGTACTTATTTTATAACTTGATTTTGCAATTCAGCTTTTAAGGTATTTGCCATAGGCAAGAAGGTCGCGATGGTTACGGCTCCGGATATAGCGCCTCCGATTAAGGGCACGATCTTGCCGATGCCTTTAGCCAGTCCCTGTTTGGCCAGATTAGCTCCCAGCACCTTGGCCACCTGCTTCGCTATCTGGGGTAAGCCGATTTTTGCCAAGGCAATCACCGGAAGCTTTCTGGTGGTTTCTTTGCATAGAATTTCCGACATGGGCTTTAGTACGCTATTGGCCTCTTTCGCTCCACTCATGATGCCGATGAAGATGGTTAAGACCGCGAGGAAGGCATCTTTGTCAGCATCCCCCTCACTATCCACCTGCAAATCGGGCCACCCATAGATGTATGCCAATTTTTGGGCGATGACGATTACATGATAATAATATTGAACCAAATCTGCAGGTATGGTTCCCGCCATAGCTATTCCCCCAGGAAGTCCCGCAAGAAATGAGGTGCCTGTTACAATGGTTGTATGGGACCGTATCACCCCATCAGCTATTTTATCTAGGGCATCAACAGGGATCCCCGCCTTTCCAGGCCCTTGATCCAGGATTTTGGACAGTTCATCCCCCGTATATTTATCAAATTCTTTTTCCAAGAAACCGGTTCTCTCTACCCGGGCACCGGGCATTTTCAGGGCTGTATCCAGAATTCCATACCACACGCCACTACTTTCTTTTTCTTCATCTGCCATATTTTAACTCCTTGCAAAAAAATATAATTATATAATATCCTTATGTATTACCTACTGTCAATAGTACGTGAAGCTTCCGCAGCACTTTTACCTGTAGACCTAGGGAGGGGAAGCATGAGGTAGAAAAAAAGCCCCCGGCGGGGATAGCAAGGAATAACGGTCGGATGAGCCATCGGATACGGCGGGTGTTTCAGAGAACCGGTTGTTTGCGGTCTTTCAAAGTACCGTTCCCGTCCAATTACAAAGATTATAGGGTTAAACCGTTCTTTGTAACGCATACTTTCAGAAACCCAAGGCTCCTTTAAAAGTAAAAAATACCACCCCTATCGTTCCTAGAAGGGCCAAACCAGTAACCAGGTAAACCCACAGTGGTAACGATTCGGTTACCTGATCTTGTTCCCTCATCGACGAAACCATCCTCACAGAGGGCGTTTTTTTTTCTGACGTCCCTTCGTCATGAGCGGAATAACCGCAAACCGGACAACAATCCTTAAAGCAATCCAATGCCCCACTGAAACCACACGCAGGGCACCGTACCGAACCAAAAGACTTGCCGCATCGAGGACAACGCTGCGCCTCCCGGGCTACCTCTAACCCACAGTTATCACAAAAAAACCGAAGCTTCTCAGGGGAAACCAACGCTGATTTAGGAACTCGATCCGGGGATCTCATGGATGGGTTACTTCTGGCTTAACCGGCCATTTTCTTCTCAACACTTCCGCTATGCGGATTCGCTGTATCGGTTTTGGACTTCTCCTTCCCCTGGTCTGAAGACACCTCCCCGGTCTTGCTATCCCCATGAGATGCCTGCCCTTCTCCTGAAGCAGGTTTAACCGAATTCCCAGTACGGGCACCTCCCCCCTGCTTATCGGTTACATAAAAACCAGAACCCTTAAAGATGATGCCGCTTCCCCCATTAATAAGCCGTCTTAGGGCGTGACCACATTGAGGGCAACTCGTAAGGGGTGCATCACTCATACCCTGAAAAACATCAAAGGTATGACCGCAACTTTTACATTCATATTCATAAGTAGGCATAACGTATTCCTTTACCCGTTTATCCAAGGTCTTATAAGGTATCCAAAGTACCGGTATCATGACCCTCAAATTAGTTAGAATATAATGAGAACGTAGTAAAAAGTAAAGCTACCTCCTGGGCATCCAAAAGACCGGTCCGCAGGTTCAACGCGGCTCCATCCTGAACCGGAGGATAGGCAAAGAAGATTTTTCCCCATTCTTGGAGATCCAGATTCGGCATAAAAAGGCTGGCCAGGGAAAAAAGGCTTACCAAGGCTTTGGCTTGACTTACCGAAGGCGTTTCAATCCGGATCAGCCCTTGATACTGGGATCCTGATTGCTGAAGGCAGAATACCACCTGCCCTGCGGGAATCTGGAGGGGTATTTCGAGGGCATACAGCACATGATTAAACGGCATGGCCCCTTCAGTAAGCCAGCCTGCCAGCACCGCATCTTCAGCGAATAACGCGAAGGCTTCCGGGGGAGGAACCGCACCCTGCGCCGCAGGCAGAGGATCGCCGTCTGAAATAAAGGCGTGGTCAGCATTCAGCAGGACCGAAATGCCCTGTTGCGGGGAATACCAGTAGGAAGCGCCGGTTGCAGAGCGGCGTTTCTTCCAGGCGGTACTAAAGGTAAAAGACAAGGACGCCCCGAAACGGGGGTAACGACCCTGGGCCGCTACGAGGAACCGCCGGGGAGACCCTTTGGGATACAAAGCCGCCACTGCCGAGGTGGTTTTATCCAAAGCTGCGGCGATAGTTTTGGGGTTTCCCTTCCCGATAGGATCGAGGGAAATGGCATCCAGGATGGGCCGGGCCTTAACCGTATCCACGTACAGGTACGCTAACGCTCCCTGGGGGAAACCGGCGAAAGGCGCTGCTTCCGGGACAACCTGGGTCTTGGGGCTGGTCGCGCAGGCAGCAAGCATCAAGACCACCCCCAGGAGCATAAACCGCCCTACGCCGCAAAAGCCAAAGGCCATCCTTACTAATAATCCACCCCTATACTTTTTCAAGCTGCACCTGCCAGGTTTCCTCTCCTGCTTCTATCGTATGCATCCCCGGTGCTTCAGCCCAGCGTACGTCCTGGGCGAGCGTTTCCGCTGCCACGTACTCGGCAAAACTGGTCCAGGCCGCGTGTAAACGCGGGGAACCAAAGAGCTGCAACCGTATACGGTCGGTAACGGCAAACCCCGCTTCTTTTCGAAGATTCTGTACCCCCCGGATGAGATCCCGCACATCCCCTTCCTGAGCAAGCTCTGGGGAAATCTCCGTGTCCAAGGCCACGGTGAGGGTTCCTTCGTTTACCACCTTGAGGTGGGCCTTCTCAATACGCCGGATGTCGAGTTTGTCCGCGGTGATCTCCACGATCCGGTGCTGTAGGTTCACGGCTTCGGGTATTTCTAAGGAAAGGGTAGCCCCTTCTAAAAGCCCCTGGATTTCGTTCTGACTCAGGGCCTCAATGCGGGCGGAGGCAGCCTTCATATCCTTACCCAGGGTTTTACCCAGGATACGGAAGTTTGCCTTGACCTCGTATACCACGAGGTCTTCCTCATTGTCCCGGAAGACCACCTCCTTCACATTGAGCTCTTCCCGGATACTATCCTCCATTTCCAAGAGGACCTTCTTCTCTTCCTCATTGCGGGTTACCAGTTCCACCCGCCGCAGGGGCTGGCGAACCTTGATGGCATACTGGGAACGGAGGGAACGACCCATAGAAACCGCGTGCTGCACTGCAGCCATCTTGTACTCAAGGTGCTGGTCCCGCCGCTCTCGCCGTACCTGGGGAAAATCCGCCAGATGTACCGACTCAGGTTCTTCCGGCAGACGAAGGTTTCCCCAAATCGCTTCGGTGATAAAGGGCATGAACGGCGCGGCTACGGTAATCAGGGTTTTGAGCACATCGTAGAGGACGGCGTAGGCTTCAGCTTTGTCGGTATCCGCAGCGCCTTCACTGAAACCCCGCCAAAAACGCCGCCGGGAACGGCGGATGTACCAGTTGTTAAGCAGGTCGATAAACTCCAGGATAGGATCCACTGCCCGGGATAAGTCATACCCATCCAAGGCACTGCCCACCTTTTCCACAAGGCCCTCCGCCGTGGAGAGGATCCATCTATCCAGGGGATTGGCAGGATTCTCAGGGGCCCTGTGAGGGCGTACCTTATCAATATTCGCATAGGTTACAAAGAAGCTGTAGGCGTTCCACAAGGGGATAAGGATGCTCTTCATGACCTCCCGCACGCCCTCGTCGCTGTACCGGAGATCGTCGGCTTTAACGACCCCTGAGTGCATGAGGAAAAGCCGCAAGGCATCTGCCCCGAAGGTATTCACCACCTCCAGGGGATCGGAGTAGTTCCGTAAGTGCTTGCTCATCTTTTTGCCGTCTTTGGCCAGCACCAGGCCGCTGACAATGCAGTTCTTGAAGGCCGGTTTCTTAAAAAGCGCCGCTGCCAGGATCGTGAGGGTATAGAACCAGCCCCGAGTTTGATCCAGCCCCTCGTTGATAAAGTCCGCGGGAAAGTGGCTGTCGAAGAATACCCGGTGTTCAAAGGGGTAATGGTTCTGGCCATAGGGCATGGCGCCAGACTCAAACCAACAGTCCAGCACCTCGGGGATCCGGTGCATGAGGCCCCCGCAGCCGCAGGGAATGGTGATAGCATCCACAAAGTGTTTATGCAGATCTTCCGGGTCCTGCCCAGAAAGGGCTTTAAGCTCCTTCCGGCTCCCCACACAAAGGGTCTTGCCGCAATCCGGACACTTCCAAATAGGCAGGGGATTACCCCAGTACCGGTTACGGCTAATGGCCCAATCCCGGGCGCCTTCCAGCCATTTCCCGAAACGCCCGGTTTTGATATGCTCCGGCACCCAGTAGATCTGACTGTTGGCATCGATCATATCCTGTTTAATCCGCTCCACCTTAACAAACCAGGAGCCTACTGCCCGGTAGATCAAGGGGCTCCCGCAGCGCCAGCAGTGCGGATAGGCATGGAGAATCTGATCCCGCCGGAACAGCTTTCCCTCGGCTTTGAGCCGCTCCATGATAGGTTTATCCGCGGCTTTGACAAACAGCCCCTGGTAATCCCCCACATCTGAGGTGAAACGGCACTCTGCATCCACGGGACAGATGACCGGCACCCCCGTACCCTTCAAGACCCGCTGATCCTCTTCGCCAAAGCCCGGTGCGGTATGCACAATACCCGTACCATCGCTCGTACTTACAAAATCCCCAAGATAGGTTCTAAAGGCATGGGGCGTGTCCTTGAAATAGGGAAAAAGAGGCTCGTACCCAATCCCCAGCAATTCCCTGCCCTTTTTTGTCCACTTCACCTCATAATCTGCAGGGTTTTTATAATAGGCCGAAACCCGGGCTTCAGCGAGGATGTACTGGGCATCTCCATCCTGGACCAGCACATAGTCGATATCCGGCCCCAAGGTGAGGGCTAAATTGGAAGGCAGGGTCCAGGGGGTGGTAGTCCAGGCCAAAAAATAGGTATTTTCTGCAAAAGAAGCGTTTCCCGGAAGCCGGCCTTGTACCTTAAACCGCACCGTGATAGCCGGATCGTGGACATCCTGGTAGCCCCCCAGGTTAAGCTCATGGTTGGAAAGCACCGTGGCGCACCGGGGGCAATAGGGCAAAATGTAGTGCCCTTCATAGAGGATCCCCTTGTCCCAGAGGGAACGCATAACCCACCAGATGGTCTCCATGTAGTCCCGGTCCATGGTCTTGTAGTCATGATCAAAATCGACCCACCGGCCCAGCCGGGTGATGATCTCCCGCCATTCCTTGACGTACCGGAGCACGGCGGCCCGGCAGGCTTCGTTAAAAGCCGCGACGCCGTACCGTTCAATATCAGTCTTGGAATTGAGCCCCAGCTCGGTTTCAATGAGGTTTTCCACGGGCAGTCCATGACAGTCCCAGCCAAAGCGGCGCTCCACCTTCTTGCCTTTCATGGTCATGTATCGGGGGATAATATCCTTGATGGTACTAGGGACAAAATGGCCGAAGTGAGGAAGCCCTGTGGCAAAAGGCGGGCCGTCGTAGAACACGTATTCTTCCGCACCTTCCCGTCTGCTGATGGACTGTTCGAAAATACGATGCTTTTCCCAAAAAGCGAGGATCCTTTCTTCCAACTGGGGAAAATGTACTTTGGGGTCAACACTGGTATACACTAAGATTCTGCTCCTCTGTACCCAGTATGCCATAAGCAGGGAGAGAATAGCAAGAAGGCGGGTTGCCTTACGAAAAATATTACCGAAAAGAGGTCGCGCCTCACAGTGAACAGGTTACCTAATCACCAGGCAACGAAAAAAGCTTTTGTCGGCTTTGTTCGACGAATTCACCTAGCTGACCGGGTATCACTGGAAATCCGCCCCCGTTTTTTGCACGGCTTCGAGGAGGCCGGGCTTTGAGGGAGATCCGTTTCCGGTCAAGCGTAACCCTTTGGATTTTTCCCGGTTCACCAAAGGTGCGACAGCTACTTGCGATTGAGGCCGGTAATGTGGGTGTGGATAACCTCGTCAAGGATGTGGGATGGGTCTTTTGTACCAGACCTTTGATATGGCTGATAGGTTTTCCGAATAACCCGCTGTTTTTCTTTCACCCTTAATTCCCTATAACCCTCTGATCCCCCCATCGGATAAGGTTATGGGGATTAGATTGTACGTGATTCAATGCGGAGGCTTGATCTTGGAGTACTAAGGGTGTATGCTACTGGGTAGATGAAGCG
>JAIRLU010000163.1 GCA_031259215.1 Treponema sp.
CGATAAGGCAAAGCATAGCATCTTTAGTCCAGTCGAACTCCTACAGTATACCGGATAACCGCATGTTTGTATTATAACCTTGTTCCATTCCCACGGCTCACTCCACCCACAGGGTCGCATACAGCCGAAAGGTTATAGTATAGATTAGTGTTCTATATTATAGTAAAAGCATTACCGTAAGGAAGGAGTAAGTATGAATAAATCCCATAGTTTTTTCTTCGTCTTTTTTTTGCTACTTTGTCTGAACAGCCTTGTGGCTCAATCTCCTGGAATCGTGGAGATCCGGTTTTCCTATAGCAGGCAACCGGGGTCAGGCAGTAACCAATTCGCCATCTGGATTGAAGATGCCCAGAGTCGGGTAATCAAAACCATCTACGCTACCCAGTTTACTGCTCAAGGCGGGTGGGAACGGCGGCCCCAGTCAATACCCCAATGGGTCAAGCAATCCGGGCTTGCTCGAATGAATCAGGCTCAGATAGATGCCTTTACCGCTGCGACACCCCGGGCAGGGTCTCTGCGGTACCAGTGGGACGGCACTGATCAAAAGGGTGCGCCGGTTCCTCAAGGAACCTATCAGGTTTATGTAGAAGCAAGTCTCCGGGGAGAGAATCGGGTAGTGTACCAGGCTCCGGTGGAAATCGGCGGCGGGTCCAGGGAAATCCAGGCCACGGCCCGTTATTTTGGAACCAGCGAGGCTGAGCGGAACATGATCGGGCCGGTTACGGTACAGTATAAACCCTAGGGAGTTTATTGAGTTACGTTTATTGGTATACGACCAGGCGCTAAGCCAACAACCTTACAAGTCAACGGCATGTCCTGCAAGCAGGGGTGAAGCCCCTTGAAAGGAGCATGTCCGTTAGCCTCAGCCCATACAGGGGGATGTGGTAAACCTGAAGGTAGTGTCAAGGCTGGTTATGAGGTCCTGTCATAAACCAGAGTGCCCCTTTCCTTTCTAGGCCTTGGGGGTAATGAGGCGGGTCCACCTTGAGAGGAGGTTCTCTTGGGAGTATCGGAGCCAGGGCAACCGACTCCTAGATATCTTCAAAGCGGATTCCTTCCCCTGCGGGAATACAATTCCGGGCTTCTCTGCCCAAGATTCGACTTTCCCATGATGGCGGGAGGCCGGGGCGTAGGAGTTTTTCCGTGCGAAGGACCGCAATCATATCTGCCGTGAGGATCTCCCCTTTTTGGATGTCCCGGAGGGCATGCAAAGACCGGTTGGTCCGCTCATAATACGCCTCCTCTGAAGGGGCAAGCCGTTTTACACCGTCCCCCAAAACTGCCTGGACTAATGGCCCCCCCCGCTCCTGAGAAATCACCTCTATGAGGGCAACCGGGTCCATCGCCGAGGCATTTCGTACAGCCCGGACCATCCGCTCAAAATCAGCGGGGGGCAAGGCAATGGGGTCATCCAAGCCCGAATCCCCCCGGGACAGGCAGAAGTGTTTTTCGATGGCCCCAGCACCTAGGGCGACCCCTAAAACCGGGATCAGCTCTGGATCAAGACTATGGTCGCTGAGGCCTACGGGGAGGCCGAACACTAAAGCCAGGCTTTTCAGAATGCGGAGGTTATACTCGGTTACCGGGGCAGGATAGGCGGTAACACAGTGGAGGAGGCAAATCGGTATATGGTTTGCAGAAAGAATTCCTAAGGCCTCTTCAATGTCCCCGAGTTTTGAAACCCCGGTGGAAAGAAAAACCGGTTTCTGATATGAAGCGATTTCCCTGAGCAGCTTCGTATGATTCAATTCTGGAGAGGCGATCTTTAAGACCTGAGGCTGTAGTGCTTGGACTTCCCGGGCGCTCTTCACACCGAAGGGGGTACAGAGAAATAAAAGGCCTCTGGCCTCCACATAAGCCTTCATTTCTTCAAAAAAAACGGAATCTACCTCCAAACGCTTAAACCGCTCGTAGAGCTTGATAGCCCCTCCTGGTAAGTTCACTTCTCCGGTATTGGGATGGAGGATTTCATCGGCATACACCATTTGAAATTTGATACAGTCCGCACCGGATTCTGCGGCAGCATGGATGAGTTCCCGGGCTTTTATTGGATCTGAGGCATGGGAAGTCCCCAATTCCGCGATGGTGAGCACCTGGCGGGCAGTATACGTCGTATCTCCTATGGTAAAACCCTGATCTATGGTATTCATATATATAGTATCTTTATAAGGCATATCACGTGTATATATAAACCCTTTGAAAAAGCCTCTTAAGGGAAAAGCATACTAGGATGCGTAAGATCGAGCAAGATCCCCCAAGAACCTCTATAATAAAACATAAAAGTACCTTATAATCAATCATTGTATACCGATAAGAAAAGATATACCTGTGTGGTTATTACACCATAGAGGTCTATTTTCGATATAATATATATGGAGGGGACATTTTGGTTAATAGTAATACTAATGCATTATCTGTATATCGGGAGACTAGGATCACGACTGCCGGTCAGGGACAGCTCATCATTATGCTTTATAATGAAGCAGTGAAACATCTGGACCAGGGTGTAGAGCTCTTAGAGCAGTATATCCAAGAGAAAAAGAACCCCGGTAGAATTGAACAAATAGGTAAATCCATCTTAAAAAGTCAAGAGATCATCTCTGAATTAATGGTATCCCTGGATTTTGAGCAGGGTGGCGAAATCGCACGGAACCTCTTTTCCCTGTACAGTTGGTTTAATCAAGAGCTTTTAGAGGCGAATATTACCCTGGATATACAGCGTATCATCAGTATTCGGGATATGGTCATTGAATTGCGGGGAGCCTGGGGTGAGGCGATCACCAAAACCTCCTTTGAAAGCAGTGTAGCCTCCCGGACCGGTGTTAATATTTCCGGTTAGAACTCGTATGATCGGGGTATTTCAAGGGCCTGTGTCCCAGAGCCTAGAGAAAAAAGGGCGGGCGGCTCGAGCGGGGGTTTCCTCTGCGAACCAGGGCGTCCTGCAGGGGCATCTTAAGGGTTTGTTGTTGGCCCAACAGACCCGGCTTGATTCCTATCTGGCGGTTCTGGATAAGCAGTATGAGGCGATTGAAAATGGGGGGACTGAAGCCATCCTGTTCTATGTAGAATTGGAAGAAAAAATTGGAAGAGAGCTTTTTTCTATTCAAAAGGTGGTTCTTCCTCTGGAAAAGCTCTACGGCGCTACAAAGGCTCAAGGGGCCGATATTACTACCCTCAAAGCTATCCTGGAAACTCGTAAGGAGGAGGTACAGGTTCGGTTAAAACGAAACCGGGATTTACTGGCGAAACAGATGACCCTTCTTCGTTCCCAGATACAAACCCTCCAGACGAGTCCCCTGAGAAGGACTTCCGTATACGCAAGCGCGGGAATTCCCTCGTGTCTTGATATACGGCTGTAAATACCCCGTCTTTCATGGAAAAGGAGAACATGAAAAAGTGAAAAACCATGCCTTCAAGAATTACCGGTAAGCCGCCCCTGTATCTCATAGACGGGTATGCCCTTATCTATCGATTTTATTTTGCCTTTGTAAATCGGCCCTTACGGAACCGTGAAGGCCAGAATATTTCAGCCCTTGTGGGCTTTGCCCGGACCTTGGTGAGCCTTTTGTATGAGGGGGCTCTTGGGGCGGATAAAACCGGCGCTCTTCTGGATACTCTCCAAAAGCCTCTCCGTCTGGCCGTGGTATTTGATTCTCGGACCCCTACGTTTCGGCACAAGAAGTACCCGGAATACAAGGTCCATCGCCAGAAAGCTCCGGAGGATCTCCACGATCAGGTTCCCCTTATCGAAGAATTCCTTACCACTTTGAGGGTTCCCTTCTTTCGAGCAGAGGGTTACGAAGCAGATGACATCATTGCGACTTTGGCGCGAAAATGTGCAGCGGAAAACCGGGCTTGCTATATTTTTTCAGGAGATAAAGATCTGCTTCAACTCGTGGGAGGCGGTATCTATGAGGTGCGGCCTTCGAAAGCCAGCACTTCCGGGGGGAATAGTCCCTACGAACTGGTGGGTCCTGCTGAGGTAAAGGCCCAATGGGGCGTGAATCCTGACCAGGTGCTGGATCTGCTCTCGCTTACGGGAGATAGTTCTGATCATATACCAGGGGTTGCAGGAATCGGTGAAAAGACCGCTGTAAAACTCCTTACCCGCTACGGTTCCTTGGATGGGATTTATCAAAACCTTGCAGGCATCGAAGGGGCCATAGGCAAGAAACTCGCCCAAGGTAAGGATATGGCGTATCTTTCCAAATCCCTTATCACCCTGGAATATGCGGTTCCCCTCTCCCTTAATCCCGGGGACGGTGGGGTTTTTACGCTGGATGCCCTTTCGGTAGAAAATCTGGACCGTTCTGCTGGGGCCCGGGTGCTCTTGCGGGAAGGGGTACGGCAGAGCGCCAAAATCTTAGACCCTGGAGTGGATACCCCGGTCCCTGCTGAGGCACCCTATGAAGGAACAAAACCGCTGCAGGAACCGGTTCTACCGGAGCCGAAAGCAGCCTCTGGGGAAGGTGCCCAGGAGGAAAAAGGAGAGGAACCTCTGTTCGTGGATCCGACCCTTTTGGGTGAAGGTACCTATAATGTCCTCTTACATGTGGATGAATTGGAAGTTCTTTTGGCGAAAGCTCGGCGCCAGGGTTTTGTTGCCCTGGATTTTGAGACCGATTCCCTGGATGCCTGGCATGCCCATCCAGTGGGTATCTCCTTGGCCCTCGAACCCAAGGAAGCGGTCTATGTTCCCCTGGCTCCCCATGAGGGGACCGCTCCCTTCCTTCCCCCTGAGCAGGTACGGGACAGGATCGCCCCTTTGCTCGCGGATCCGGCCATGACCATCATCGCCCATAACGCCAAATACGACTACGAAGTTTCCCGAGGCTGGGGTATACCTCGGTGGCAGTGCAGGATCTGGGACACCATGGTTGCCGCCTGGATTATGTATCCTGAGCGGAAGAACTACTCCCTGGATTCACTGGGGATTTTCTATTTTGGGTACCATCCCCTATCTTATAAAGACGTCGTTCCTAAGGACAGTACCTTTGATAAGGTACCCTTGGAAACTGCGATCCGGTATGCTGCAGAGGATGCGGATCTCTGTATGCGGCTACGGCTATTGCTGGAACCGATGTTGCAACACCACGCAGCATCCCTCCGGCTTTTCGGGGAACTGGAAATGCCGCTGCTCCCGATTCTGGCGGAAATGGAAGGAGCAGGTATACAGATTAAAAAAGAGGTCCTCAGAGCCTATGGTCTTGAGTTATCCACTGAATTACAGCAGATCCAAGGGGAAACCTATAAACTGGTGGGGCATGAATTCAATTTAGCTTCGCCAAAACAGCTTCAGGAAGTACTCTTTACCGAAAGGAAACTCAAGCCCGGCAAGAAGACCAAGACCGGGTATTCCACCGATGTGGAAGTATTGGAAGAGCTGGCCCGAGAGGATCCGGTCCCTGCCTGCATCCTTCGGCACCGGACCTTGGCCAAGCTCAAGTCTACCTACGTGGATACCCTGGCGGATATGGCCGATACTGAGAGCCGCTTGCACACTAGCTTTATCCAAACCGGTACGGTAACCGGTCGTCTTTCCAGCCGGGACCCGAATTTGCAAAACATACCCATCCGGGATGAAGCAGGCCGCCGGATCCGGGAGGCCTTTATCGCGGGGCCGGGAAAGGTACTCATATCCGCAGACTACAACCAAATAGAACTGGTGGTCCTGGCCCACTTATCAGAAGATGCAAACCTCATCGCTGCCTTCAAAGCGGGCAAGGATGTTCACGCCCAGACCGCAGCCCTGATCTTCGGCGTTGATGAAGCCCAGGTACAAGGGGATCAGCGCCGGATCGCCAAGACCATCAACTTTGGGGTCATGTACGGTATGAGCGCCTTTAGGCTTGCCAACTCCTTAGGGATAAGCCGCAGCCACGCCGCAGCCTTTATCGACACCTACTTCAAAACCTATGCGGGAATCCGTGATTTCATCGACGAACTCATTACAAAAGCCGAGGAATCCGGGTATGCTACCACCATCTTGGGCCGGCGCCGGGCCATCCCGGCTATCAATTCCCGGAACAAGACCGAGAAAGCTGGAGCGGAACGGGAGGCGGTGAACACTCCTATCCAGGGTTCTGCTGCGGACATCGTTAAAACCGCCATGGTCCGGCTGGATCAGCGGCTTACCGCGGAAAACAGCCCTGCCCGGATGCTCTTACAAGTCCATGACGAGCTTATCCTAGAAGTTCCTCAGGATCATGCGGCAGAGACGGTTCAACTGGTTCGGCAGGAAATGGAAACCGCGATTACCCTCACGGTTCCCCTCCGGGTGAGCGTGGAGATCGGCGTCAGGTGGGGGGATTTTCATTAATACTGAGGAGAAACGGCCTCTCAAGGGCTGATGGAGCGGAACCCCTCCACACACGGTACCATAAGAACCTTATTTGGGCGCTAGAGGATTCGAACCTCTGACATCCACGGTGTAAACGTGGCGCTCTAACCAGCTGAGCCAAGCGCCCAAAACAGCACGGGTGCTGTTTTGAATCTATCATAAGCCTTTAGGTTTTGTCAAGAAGTACGCTGAAGATCGGCAGCACGGTAAGGTGTATCAAGAAGCAAGGGCTCCTGACCCTGAACAAGGGCTTTCTCTCGATTAAAAGTACGAGGTGCTTCCTGATACACCGGGTCTTGCTATGTTGCCTCGGCAATAATAGCCTGTAATTCGGGATGTTTGGCCAGTTCTTCCTTAAGGCCTGCGACCCTTCCCTTGTTTACATAGTCCTTACTCTGGAAAGAATAGGTAAACTTCGTGTGGACGTCATACGTTCCCTTCATCAAAGCATAGGCATCTTCGGTCATAACCAATTCTTCATCTGTGGGAATAACGAATATCGGTATGGGAGAGGTATCCGTGGAGATCCGGGTCTCGGTATTCCGGGTATGGGAGAGATCGTTCTTTTCAGGATCGTAGACGATACCGATACCTTCAAGCCCCTGGAGGATCTTCTTCCGCATGAAGGTGGCGAATTCCCCAACCCCTGCGGTAAAGACCAGGGCATCTACTCGGCCCAGGATCGCCTTATAGGCACCGATATATTTCTTTACCCGATAGGCTTCCATGTCCTGGGCAAGCTTTGCACGGGTATCCCCTTTAAGTGCCGCAGCCTGGATGTCCCGACGGTCGGCATATTGGCCGGTAATACCCAAGAGACCGGACTTCTTGTTCAGGGTATTTTCCATTTCTGCAGGGCTCATTCCGGTTTTCCGCATTACATAGAAGGGCGCTGCCAAGTCTGCATCTCCTGCACGAGTGCCCATGACCAGTCCTTCCAGCGGGGTAATACCCATAGAGGTATCGAAAGAACGGCCATCTTTAACCGCGTTTATAGAAGAACCATTCCCCAAATGAGCAATGATCAGGTTCGTCTTGAAAGGATCCTTTCCAAGAAGCACCGCAGCCCGTTTCGCGGTATAGAGGAAAGAAGTTCCATGGAATCCATAGCGACGGACCGCATACTTCTCGTACCATTCATAAGGCATGGCATAGAGGAAGGATTCAGGGGGCATGGTTTGATGCCACGCCGTATCCATCACCGCACAATGAGGCACATCGGGAAGCACTTTTTTGGCAGCCTCAATACCCATGATATTAGCAGGGTTATGCAGGGGACCTAGATCCTTCACCTCATTGAAAGCCTTCATCGCGGCATCATCCACAATGACCGACTTAGTAAACTTATCCCCCCCATGCAGTACCCGGTGCCCTACGGCCTTGATGACACTCATGTCCTTGATGACCCCATACTCCGGATCCGTCAGGGTCTTGATGATGAGATTCACCGCTTCTGTATGAGTTGGGCAATCATGCTGGACCGTGTACTCTTCCTTACCCTTGGCTTTATGCCCAATAAAAGAACCTGCAAAAGTAACCTTTTCCACGACGCCTACGGCCAGAATATCCTTCGCATCCCAGTCGTATACCTGATACTTCGCGGAGGAGGATCCGCAATTCAGTGTAAGAATAACCATACTAAAACCTCGCTTTCATGTAAGTATAACCCGCAAAACCACGGATTAAGGGGATCTTGTTTTCTCTCTTCTCTCTATTGTAACCTAGTATAGCATATCCGCATTGTTCTGTATATGAAAAAAAATCGTAACTTCCATTGGATAAGGTAAGAGGAAAATCATGATACCCTCACCCCTTTCGTCATGGTATTCTGATGCCCTCCCCCATGGGCTAAACTTGACCCATATTTGTATTTATTGCCTGTTCTAGGACAGACTTTTCCCCAAGGAGTTTGCTCTTGGGGACAAACAGGGGAACCGCTACAGAATACGGGGCGAATTGGCGCTCCTTATCCGGGTGCCGGGACAAGAGGAAGCGGGAACAGGAGTAGAAAAGCAGTTTGGGTCTCCGCTTCCCTATAAGGGGGTCTGACCCTTATACCCATATCTTCTTCCCCCCCAAGCTCCCCTTCAGGCGGTTCCCCTTCGAGTATCCGCGACCCATACCGGTCTCCCCAGATATGCCCTTCCCGTGCTTGTGCATGGTTGTACCGCTGGGCAAATACCTGTTTCAGCCATTTCATGATAGCGGGAAGTTCCATACCCTCCGCAGGCTTGATATAAAACGTAAGCCTGTCATCCCCAAGACGCAGCCCCCGAATCTCGAAAACAAACCGCACTTTCGTTTCATGGAAGACCGTGGCAAAGAGTCCCAAAGCCCA
>JAIRLU010000182.1 GCA_031259215.1 Treponema sp.
GCTCCCAAACGCCTCCGCCGCCACTATCACCCTCTTCGCACTGTCCGCTACCGCTATCCCGTTGTATCCCTGTATATACCCCTGCGCCCCTTTTATCTTCCCACTCTGGTTGTCCGTTATGTTCGATTTTACTTCTTCCCCACTCGCACCCTTCCGCTCTTCCGCCGTCGCTAGAAACTCGTCGATATAGCTCAACTTCTTTTCTATCCCCTCAAGATGTTTTTCCTGATACTCCTTGTCGTACACGTATGAAAAGGCGGCTCCCGACAACTCCTGCTCCTTCGCGGATTCCTTGTCCAACCGGATATGCCGCGCGATTATCTTCTCCATCAACGCTTCAAGGTCCTGCTTCTTCCTCAGTTCCTCAAGGGTCCCCGACCATTCCTTGGCCGCGTTGGATGGCAGCTTGCACCCCTCTATGGCGAACAGCTCCCCGCCGATTAACCCCAAGGCGTAGCATTTCAACAATACCTGCGCAAACAAACCCTTCACCGCCTCCCCCGGCTGGAGATGAAATGCGCGATGGTGTCATGGTCGGGTTCCGCGTCCCAGGCAAGGGCTTTCACGATCACATTGCTTTTGCAGGCGTATTCTAGGGGCCGGCTGGTGATACTACCCCGGGAGCAGCAGTAAAAGAGTATTTTAAGCATGACTGCGGGGGAATAGGCAGGGGCGCCCTGCTGGTCGTTATGGAAGGCGGCGTCGAAGGCGCTCAGGTCCAGTTGGTCGATGAGGTGGTTCAGGGTATTATGTTCGAGGGAGCCGGGTATGAGCTGTTCCTCAAGGGAAACGGTCATGAATAATCCCTGGGATGTATCAAAGTATATATACCGGGGCATGATAAGAGAGAGTATACCACCCTATTGGTGTTTTGTATACTTTTCCGACAGTCTCAACAGGTCTGTATATGCGCAGACCCGCAAAGCGGGTCTGACGGCGCTAAAGCGCCTCGGGCTACGGTTTTGCTCGGCTGGTCGGCCTACGGCCTCGCTTCCCCGCAAAACCTCCGGCACAGTTTGTCCGCCCTGCGTTGTTGCGCAATGCTTATTCGGGTGGTCAAACCGTCGTAAACAGCCGGAACGATAAACAAACATGCAGGACATATTTCCCGGTTGGTAGGAAACACCGAATCAGCTATACAGCATATACCCCGGATTGTGAATAGGTTTAAGGTGTAAGCTCCCAGGCCGCCCCTCATGGGGAACTCTCTTGTATGGCATAGCTCCACGGAGAGGGGCGGCTTATTCCAGGATGGTAATTTCTACCCGGCGGTTGCGGCTGCGCCCCTCCTCTGTGGCATTGTCCCCCAAGGGCTTGGTACTGCCCCATCCTTTATAAATAAATCGATCCGCGCTTATACCCCGGTTCACTAATTCATCCACCATATGCTTGGCCCGTTCCAGAGAGAGTTCTAAGTCTCCATCGGTGGATCCTGCCGCCGCGGTGTGTCCCTCTACCAGGAAGTTCCGGTCAGGGATCTGCAGTAATGCCTGGGCAATGAGATCAAGGCGGGGTTTTTCCGTGGCAAGAAATTCCGGCGAATTCGGGACAAACCGGATATCCTTGATCGTAAGCCGGACCCCTTCAGGGACCGGGGCTAAGTCTATAGCGGCATCCTGCAATCCCGTAACCGGGGTGTTTTGTGGGGGTTTCTTCTCAGGAGAGGGGGGCGGGGATCTGACAGGGCTTGGTTCAGGGAGGGGATCTTCAGGGACCGTTTCAATACCCAAGGTGTTTCCCAAAACCGCGACGACTGCATCTTTATCCATAGGGACCATCCCTGAACCGAAGGTCAGGGTAAAACCGGTAAATCGTAGGGTGGAACCATCGGGCCAGGAATAGGTTTCATCCAAGCTATCCCGCATAAAGAGGGGAAACCCGTCTGCTACCCGGATCAGGATGTCTACCTTATGGATATCCCGCAGTTGGGTAAAGCCCGATCCCTGCTTTGCTGAACCCCCTTGATACCGAGAGGAGTATTGGGCAAAGATCCGGTGAACCAGCATGTCCTTATACCATTCCGTACCCTTATATTCATATTCCGCGATGATAGGAACAATTACCGGCTGGCCGCTATGCAAGGGATCCACTGCGCGGCTGCCCGGAGCGCTCCACTTAGAGCCTGGTATGATCCGGTAGGCAGGAAACGTAGGAAAACCCCGGAGCGTAGGAAAGCCTCGGTCGTTGTCTATGGTGAGGGTTCCA
The DNA here is from genome assembly GCA_031259215.1 of Treponema sp. Taxonomy (GTDB): domain Bacteria; phylum Spirochaetota; class Spirochaetia; order Treponematales; family Breznakiellaceae; genus JAIRLU01. The sequence goes on from JAIRLU010000182.1 coordinate 2,206, forward strand.
TCGGTACGGATCCGAAAACTGACGGGGATCACCGCGTCCACAGGCTGGGCGCTTTGGCGCAGATCCCGCAGCGTTTCCTCTAAGACGAAAAAATTACCTTGATATAACAGGCTCTGCCCTGGAGGCTGTTCGATAGGCTGCGGTGAAGCTGCCTGTCCAGCATCAGAAGGGGGGGGATCTGATTGGGGAATGATGGAGGCCCGGACTTCATGGTATACATGCCCAATATATTTCCCGTTATCATACCGGCGCCAATCGGAACGTTCAACTATGGAATAAGGCCCTGCATCGGTCATAAGCAACAGAGCCGTGTCTGATGACTGTTGAGCCTGGGTATGTATGCAGGCATAAAAGGAAACCAACCCGAGCCATACCGTATGGAATAGTAATCTCCGCATATCTTATACTATCGGAAATTTTATCCTAGAGGGCTGCTTTTTTCTTGCCTATGAGGGCTATTTTGTAGGTTGTTTCCTTTCCTTACCATAAGGGGAGTTCGATAGCATACGAAGGATCCGCGAATAAACGCTCATTTTCACGAATTATTCGGATAGATGAGCATTAAGTGGCGGACTTTTTTTGTCGAACTCCCGTTGGACCCTGTGCTATCCGAATGGGGAGACTCGGGCCTGTGCAAGGGTGGTGTTAGGTTCACACCACCCTTGCCTTACCTAGGACAAGCGCCTTGATGTGAGTTTCCATCAATCTTGATGAAGGTCGCACGCCAACCTTAGGGCCTGTTTACCCTTGAGCCTGAATAGCTGAAAATGAGTCTTTTTGATACAAAATAGGTATGACCGGTCTCATAGATATCCTCTTTAGGGATGAGGGCCTGCCCTTTTTGCCGGCCCGAAGCCATAACCCGCAAAGAACGCGGCAAAAACCAGAAGCAAAGGGCGCGTTGATGGGGAATCACCGCACTATATAGGGGCGTTAAACCCGCTGGCGGGCCTTCATTTTTTATATACTCTTTTGCCTAGTATCCTTATCTTTAATACAAGGAGAACCTATGGCCAGAAAAGGAACGGTGGTCATTGACCGAGAATTATGTAAGGGTTGTTTGCTTTGTGTCCATTTTTGTCCTATGAACGTACTGGAAGCAGATCCTCAGCCGAATGCAATGGGAAGTTACCCTTCAAAAGCGGCTCATCTCGGACACTGTAGTGCGTGTGGAAATTGTTTTGAGGTATGCCCGGATCTGTGTATTACGGTGTATGCCCTCGAAGGTGTTGCAAAGGAACTGAATCATGTACAGGGATAATCAGGAAAAACAGCTCATGAAGGGCAATGATGCTATCGCTGAGGCGGCTATCCGGGCAGGGTGCGGCGCGTATTTTGGGTACCCCATCACCCCCCAGAATGAGATCATCACCTATATGGCTATGCACATGCTCCAACGGGGACGGGTGTTTATCCAGGCTGAAAGCGAAGTAGCCGCGATTAACATGGTGTACGGCGCTTCTGCTGCAGGCGCGCGAGCCATGACCAGTTCTTCTAGTCCAGGGATCAGCCTTAAACAGGAAGGTATATCCTATGCTGCAGGCGCGGATATCCCGTTGGTGGTGGTGAACGTGGTCCGAGGGGGGCCGGGGCTCGGATCCATTGCCCCTAGTCAAAGCGATTATTTCCAGGCCACCCGCGGAGGGGGTCATGGGGATTACTATTCCCTGGTTCTGGCTCCGAAAAGTGTGCAGGAATGTGCGGATCTTACCTATATGGCTTTTGACCTGGCCGACCAGTACCGTATGCCGGTCATCGTACTGCTTGACGGGGTGATTGGACAAATGATGGAAGGGGTGGTCTTTCCTCCAGAGCGCTCCCTTTCAGAACTTCCCCCCCGGGACTGGACCGTGGGTGCTATGGTTCACCGGGAAAGCCGCCATATAAGCTCCCTCGAGCTGGTTCCTGAGCAGATGGAAGCCAAAACCAAAGCACGGTTTTCGCGGTATGAAAGGATCAAGGCCGCTGAAACTCGATTTGAAGCCCTGGGATTTGAACAAGGCCCGGTAGACCTGGTCCTCGTGGCTTACGGTACCTCTGCACGGGTGTGCCTTGGGGCAAAGCAGCTTGCCGCGCAAGCGGGTTTTAAGCTCGGGCTTTTCAGGCCCATCACCCTCTGGCCCTTCCCTACTGAGGCCCTCGCTCAGCATGTCCAAGGGGGAACCCCGGTGCTTACCGTGGAGATGAGCCTGGGACAGCTCGTGGAAGACGTGAAGCTCGCGGTTCTGGGCAAGGCGCCGGTACACCTCCTGGGGCATTGCGGAGGGGTTATCCCTACGGAAGAAGAAGTCTTTGGTGAGGCAAAGCACCTCATTATGGAAAACCGGAGGAAGTCATGAAACAGGTCCATGGACATCCCAAAAGCCTGTACCCTATTCCCACTAAATACTGTGGCGGCTGCGGTCATGGGGTAATACACCGGATCATCACCGAATTAGTAGATGAATTGGAAATTCGGGAAAAGGCGATCATTACCAATCCTGTAGGCTGCGCCATTTGGGCGGATCTGTATTTTGATTTTGATTCGGTCCAGCCTGCCCATGGACGCACTCCTGCAGCGGCCACGGGAATCAAGCGAGTACTTCCGGATCATGTGGTCATCTGTTACCAGGGAGACGGAGACATGGCCGCCATCGGTACTGCGGAGATGGTCCACGCGGCCAACCGGGGTGAAGCCTTTACCTCGATATTTGTGAATAATGCCATCTACGGTATGACCGGCGGACAAATGGCCCCTACCACCTTGGTAGGCCAGAAAGCAACCACTGCCCCGGAAGGCCGGGACCCCGGAGCTGCTGGTATGGGGTATCCCATCCGGGTTTCGGAACTCCTCGCCGGTCTTGAAGGTTCCCGGTATATCGCCCGGGGCGCGGTGAACAGCCCAGCCCATGCCCGAAAGACCAAGCAGTACATCCGCAAGGCCCTGGAAGCCCAGATACGAGGGGTGGGTTTTACCCTTGTAGAGATTCTCTCCCCCTGTCCTACCAACTGGGGTATGGATCCGATCCAATCAGCCATCTGGTTGGAAGAGCAGATGATCCCTGTATTCCCCTTGGGAGAAATCAAGAACACCATCCCGCTGAGCACGCAGCAAAGCGGGAACCCGGGTCTATAGGAGGGGCCTTATGTCTGAAAAATCTTTTTTCGCCGGCTTTGGCGGCCAGGGTATCATCTCTCTGGGCCAAATCTGGGTCTACTGTGCCATGCAGGAAGGGAAGAACGTTACCTGTTTCCCTTTTTATGGAGCTGAAAAACGGGGAGGTATTGCCCGTACCTCGGTGATCGTATCGGATGAGGAAATCGCCAGCCCTCTGGTGACGGTCCCTGATTCGGTTTTGGTGATGAATCCCGACTCTCTTCCCTTGTGCGAGGGTATGCTCAAACCAGGGGGGCTCATGCTTATCAATGCTTCATTGGTAAAGGAAGGGCCTCGGCGGGGAGACATCCAGGTGGTGAAGATTCAGGCCCAGCATAAAGCGGAACAACTGGGGAATTCCCGGTTTGCCAACATGGTTGCTTTGGGCGCTATGGCAAAACTCACCGGCGCGTTACGTTTGACTAACCTTGAGGCCATTCTGAAAAAATTCTTTCCCCTAGATAAGCATCGGTTTATTCCCTTGAATGTAGCTGCCATTCAGATAGGGTATGAGGCGGTCTAGCTCCTCCACTTTAGCATAGGGATATGTCCGTACTGGTCCATATCGACGGTTCCCTGGTCCGTCACTGCCACTCCTTCGGAGCGGAGAAGGTGGATTTGGAGTTCCTGCCCTGCTCCTGGACGCAGGGCAATACGGCCATTGGCCTTGATGATACGGTGCCAAGGTAAGTTCTGGGATATGGAGAGGGTATGGAGGATCCGTGCAACCTGCCGGGCCCCTTGAGGTAGCCCTGCAGCTCCTGCAATATCCCGGTAACTGGAAACCCTCCCGGCAGGTACTGCTTGAATAGCTTCTATGATGCGAAGGGTCTCGACGGTATAGGGTTTAGTTTCATAGGTTTTGGCCATAGTTCTTCCTTTACCTTTTACTGGTTACGTTTCAAAAATCTTTTTATAGTAAAGTTATTATACTTTTATGTAGAGACTTATACGAATCTGGACCGTAAGATAGAAAAATCATCGCATACTGTCGATACTTATGACAAGCGCATACAGGTATACCCAGAGCCTTGAGAGCAATCCCCGCTCTCTGTTTATCCTACCCGGGTAACAAAAAGGATTTGACAGTATATGCTTTTATTGGTATAGTATGAACCGTCTAATCAGACTAGGGTTCGGGGTCCGCAGATCCTGGGCCGATGTAAGCGGTTCTTGGAGCAATCAGCCTCAAACTCGATTGGTTCACTCCATCTGAGGATGTGTTTGTACCAGGTAACAGCTTGTAAACGCTGAGTAGGATAGTTTTTTAATTGCAAGAGGTACATGGTGGCTTCGGTCCATGCGTATAAACGGTTTGAAAATAGCCTCGTCCAAAAGGTTAAGAATATGATCCTTCTCATAGGGAAGGGAATGCTAAGAGGCGGTACCCTTTTGTTCCAAGTCCTCACCCGGCGATATACCATCGTCTTAGTACCGCATTCTGCACAGAAAGTATACAACCTGCATTTTACCTTGCTATCATTTGCTTGTTTCATCCTGGTACTCGCAGGTTTGACAGGGGTGTTTTTCTTGTATGGGACCGCTTATAATACCGCCAGGGGGAGTTTTGCGGATAAGGATAGCCGTTTGCAGGATACTCAGGCAAGCCTGGATCAGCTCCGGGATGAAACGAGCCTCTTATTACGGGAAGCGAAGGGGTTTGAGACTGCCCTTTCAGATACCTTATCCTCTCTGGGTTCGGATCTGGGGGGAAGAAACAACCCTAATCCTGGGGGAGGAGATTTATCTTCATTTTTCGATATAACCGAAACCCCTGACGGGATACTGCAGGAAGTGCATGATGTCCGACAGCTTGCGGGGTATCTTTCTTCCGTAGTAGAACCGGTAAAGGAGATTGGAACTCTCCTCAATTCTCAGAGCGCGCTGCTCACGGAAATTCCCAGTATTTGGCCCATCAAAGGCGGGATAGGTCATGTTTCCATGTTTTTTGGCCAGAATACAAACCCTTTTAGCGGACAGTATTACATCCATAAGGGTATCGATCTTTCTACCTATCGTCAGGGAGACCCCATCGTGGCCACTGCAGATGGGCAGGTGGTTACCATAGACTATGAACACAGCGGTTTTGGGAACAATGTAATTATTAAACATAAACATGGGTTTTATACCCGGTATGCCCATATGCTTACGATTCAGGTAAAAACAGGCCAGCGGGTTCAGCAAGGTGAAGTGATCGGGTATATTGGTAATACCGGTCTTTCCACGGGACCCCATCTGCATTATGAAGTGCATATTGGTTCTGATGTAGTAGATCCTTATAAATATATTACTATCCGTTCTAATCTTTCGCGATCCCATTAAGGGGAGGGTGCTATGGCCGTTCATAAACGGAAAGATTTCTTGCTCAACACCATCGTAGGTCCTGGTACCAAGGTCAACGGGACTATTGAATCTGCAGGATTTACCCGGATAGACGGTAGTGTTCAAGGAGATATACACGTCAAAGGCCGGGTGGCGATTGGTGAAAAGGCCCGGTTAAAGAGTAATATCCGGGGTACCTCCATAACCGTAGGGGGGGTGATATACGGAAACGTTATTGCCAGTGAACGGCTGGTGATCCTGGCCACTGGGCTGATACTAGGGGATATCATCACTCGGCGGATCCAGGCGGATGAAGGCTGCCTTATCCACGGAAAGGTTCGGGTCTGTCATGATGATGAACAATGGGACCGGGCTATGGCAGAACAGCAAGATGATCAAGGGCCTAGAGCGGTGTTTCCAGTGCACTTAAAACAGAGTAGCTAACCAGTCATGGCTAACATAGAGTTCCTGAACGATAGCTTCTTTAATCCCGCGGTATATACCGGTATCAAGGCTGAAACCAAGAAAAAGCAGGATGCTTCTGTCCGTAAAGGTCAAAAACCCTTCTTTTCCGGTATTTTGGAGCATATAAACCGGAATGCCGAGGCAGCCTCAGTGGCGGTCGAGGACTTGCCCCCTTCTGAAGAGCAGGTTAACGAACTGCTTGATGCGGTACATAGTACCGGGGATGATTTAAAGCACCGGCCGCTCCCGGAAGAGATCCTCCGATATAAAGCAGCGGTACGGAATTTTCTGCATTATGTGGTGCAGCATGGGTATACTATCGAAAAGCAGGTCAGCGGTACGAATTTATTAAAGCGTAAAAACTTCGCTATTGTTCAGGTGGTGGATCGTAAACTGGAACAATTGGCCGCAGGTATATTGGCAGGTCAAACGGTGCAACTGGAAATCCTCGCTCGGCTTGAAGAGATTACCGGGTTGCTGGTGGATTTAATGCAGTGAAGTACCGGGTTGAGGGGTAGATGATGGCCGGTCCACAGGTTTTGAAAGAGGGGCCTCGGGCTGCACCTTCAAGGGTTTTATGTTGCGTAAAAGGCAGGATGTATGAGAGATTTAGATACCTATGGTAGTGAAGAATTAGAGGAGGATATTGCCGCGCTTGAGGATAAGCCTGCGGAAAAATGCCTGGACAGTACCGTGGTAATCGTTGAATCCGGGGAGAAATTGTTTACCCCAGACACGCCGGTGTATCGACTCAGACTCTTATATTCCCATGAAACCTTTCTGGCTGCTTATTCTGGGGAAACCCTCAATCCTCAGAGTATGGTTCTGGTTCCTACTCGGTATGGCCGGGACTTGGCGCAGATCATTGGTCTTGTACCCAGGAAAGAAGGAACTCCGTTGTTTTCAGAAATCACCCGAATAGAACGGCTTGCCCTCCCTGAAGAGGTGGAAAAGTCCTTAATCAATCGGAACCAGGAACAAGAAGCCTTTACCATTTGTAAACAGAAAATCGAAGCCCATCAATTGGAAATGAAGCTTGTCTCGGTACATTATCTCTTGGAAGAGCCAAAAATCTTGTTTTTCTTTACTTCCGAAAATAGGGTGGATTTCCGGGAACTGGTTAAGGACCTGGTGAGTATTTTCAAAATCCGTATAGAGCTGCGGCAGATTGGGGTCCGGGATGAAGCCCGGGAAGTAGGGGGCTTGGGAGTTTGTGGACGGGGTTATTGTTGCCACATGATTTCGGACAATTTAAAGCCTGTATCCATAAAAATGGCCAAGGATCAAAATTTATCCCTCAATTCCATGAAAATCTCCGGCTCTTGTGGGCGGCTCCTCTGTTGCTTGGCTTACGAGCATTGCTTTTACAGTGAACAGCGCCGGCTCATTCCCCCGGAAGGAAGTAAGGTGTACCAGGATGGAACCGTATGGAAGGTACTGGAGGTTAATATGATCTTGGGTAAGGTAAAACTCGCTGCAGATGATGGCAGGCAGATACAGGCAGCCAGCTCCTCCTTTGAAAAGGTCGACAACCGCTGGACTTTCAAAGAAAAGGTGAAGCCCAAAGCGTAAAGCCATAGGGCGAGGTGCAGCCGATCCTAATAGAGAAGAGAAAGCCCGGCTGTGGCTCCTGTTGAGGCAATACAAAGGCTTGACAGGGGGATGGGCAAATCGGCATACTGGATGCTATGACCCTGGCTGACAAGGTAACGGCTCTCCGGTTGATTCTGGCACCGGTTTTCTTTGTGGTGTATGTACTTCCTTACCAGAAGTTACCTGGCTTGTTTCCGGGGGCGGTCACGGATTTCAAGTGGGTTGTGCCGGTCCTCTGGGGATTATTTATTATTTCAGAAATTACCGATTTGGTTGATGGTAAGATCGCCCGTTCCCGAAAAGAGGTGAGCGATTTTGGCAAATTGTTCGATCCCTTTGCGGATGTACTGGTACGGATCACCTATTTCCTCTGTTTTGTGCTGGACGGCATTTTGCCGGCGGTGCTTTTTTTGGTGGTCCTGTACCGGGAGATCGGTATTCAGTTTCTCCGGAACCTCATGATGAAGAAAGGTATCGTTATGGGCGCCCGGAAGGGCGGTAAGATAAAAGCCGTTGCTTATATGCTCGCTGGCGCGGTAGCGCTCCTTGCGGCGAGTGCAGAACGACTTGGGTTTGACGCGGGGGTTTGGGTGCTGCATACAAGCGCGAGGGTTATTTTTTGTATATCAGTCGTGATTTCGGTAGGTTCTTTTGTGGATTATCTGTCCCTATATAAGAAACAGTAAAATCCAATCGGTTGAAATAAAATTTAAAATATTTTTAAATTTGTGTAAAAATACTTGACTTTTATGATTCGTTTATTGTATATTTATTTCTATCGTTATTATAAAGGTGTCGTGAGCTTACAGAACCCTGAGGTATTTTATTATTAAAAAGGGGGTAGACCCCTTGACGAAGAGGGGAAAGAATGAGTAAGTTCAAGAGACCTAATGAAGAATAATCCGGGAGGGTTATTGTTCGGAGATATTTGGAAATAGAGGGAAGGGGAGGAACTGATAGGCGCGGG
>JAIRLU010000189.1 GCA_031259215.1 Treponema sp.
TGGAAAACTCCCTCCCTATCGCGATCCTCGGGGCGTTGTTGTTTGGAGGGGCCCATAAAAAAGGGGAGGGCCTGGGGAAGCGGATGATCCAAGGCTGCCTCGTAGGTGCGGTATTGGCCCTGATCCTCGCGATTTTACGGCGTACTACTGCCCTCATCAATCGAGGGTATTGGAATCTCTGGATCCTGGTAGTGGCGATTATCATGGGGATTCTTTTCATTCTTTTATATTGGGACCTGGGGAGGATCAGGATACCCCGGTCTTATACCCAGGTTTTTGGTTGGGTGAGTTTCCTCCTTATGGGGGCCCTGTTTTTTTATGCCCTGCCTACCCTTTTCCTTTATCCTACGGAATTCGTCCTGACCGGGGAAACTATTTTTAGCACGGATTTTCTCTTTAAGCTCATTGGTTATGGAATAGGCCTTGGGATATCCCTTTTGGTGGGGATAGGAATTTTTAAGGCGGGAATCCCCCTCTCTCCCCGGTTCGTTGGCTCCCTCCTCACCCTAGGGTTGATCCTCAATATGCTTAATCAGGCCACGACGATAGTGCAGGTTCTCCTGGCCCGGCGAATGATCCCCATGATCCGCTGGCTTTTCAGGATCGTCGTGGCCGCTGCGGGGTATAACGTGGTGCTCCTGTACCTCCTCATGGGGATAAGTTTTTCCTTGGCCTTGGTACTCTGGATCCAAAGCCTTCGGCCTTCGACAGGGTATAAGAACCCTGCAGAACACCGGAAGATCAAGGCTACCATGTGGAATCGCCGGCGCTGGAGCGGGGTGGTAACCGGGGGCTACCTGGTATCAATTTTCATCCTTACGGGGCTTAAAGCCTATAATGAACGGGAAGTCATCCTTTCCCCGGCAGAGCCTATGACCATCCAGGGGGATGAAATCCTCATACCTCTGGAACAGGTACAGGATGGCCATCTCCATCGCTTTGCTTATATCACTGCAGATAATACGGAAGTCCGGTTCATCGTGATTAAAAAAAATGAGGTAGCCTATGGGGTCGGCCTTGACGCCTGTGATATTTGCGGCGCCACTGGGTACTATGAGCGGAAAACCGATGTGATTTGTCGGCTCTGCGATGTGGTGATGAATAAATCGACTATTGGATTCAAGGGGGGATGCAACCCGGTACCCCTCCCTTATACGAACCGGAGCGGGAACATGATCATTGCCATCACCAATCTGGAAACTGAACAGCACCGCTTTAAATAAGGAGGAAACAATGTTTTGGACCATGGTGCGGGGCGCGCTGGTGAGACAAAAGGGAAAGATGCTGATGGTGGCTTTTACCATAGCCCTGGGGGTTTCTCTAGCCACGGCGATGTTGAACGTGATGCTTGATGTGGGAGACAAGGTGAACCAAGAACTCAAGACCTATGGGGCCAACATCACCGTGATTCCCCGAGGGGCTTCCCTGTTGGATGCCCTGTATGGCGTAAGTGAAGGTTCTGGGGTATCGGATAAATATCTGAAAGAGGAAGAGTTGGGGAACATCAAGACGATCTTCTGGGCTTTTAATATCGTGGATTTTACCCCCTACCTGAACGCCCGGGTGAAGATCCTTACCCCCAGGGGGGAAGGGGAGATTGGTCTTGTGGGAACCTGGTTCAACCATCATCTGGAATTGCCCACCGGGGAAGCGCTGGATACGGGAATGGAGAATATGAAAAGGTGGTGGGATCTGGAAGGCCGCTGGCTTACCGATGAGGACCAAAACGCCCTCATGGTAGGCCATCAGGTAGCGAAACGGTACGGAATTACCCTGGGAGACTCCATCACCCTCCAGGGGAACGGGCAAAGCAGGAATTGCACCGTAGCCAGTGTTTTCAACGCGGGCGGGGATGAAGACGAGAACATCTACGTTCCCCTTTCGGTGGCCCAGGCCCTGGTAAACCGGGAAGGCCAGGTAAGTTCCGTGGAGGTGAGCGCCCTAACCACTCCGGACAACGAACTTTCCCGTCGGGCAGCTCAAGACCCGAAAAGCCTTTCCATCAAAGAATGGGAAACCTGGTACTGTACGGCCTATGTGAGCGCTATCTGTTATCAGATCGATGAGGTCATTAGCGGCGCGGTTTCTAAACCCATTAGGCAGGTCGCAGAATCTGAAGGGGCGATCTTGCAGAAAACCCAGCTCCTCATGCTCCTCATTACTATCCTAAGTCTAGCCGGTTCTGCCTTGGGTATTTCCAACCTGGTAACCGCCAGTGTCATGGAACGATCAAGCGAAATTGGGCTCCTCAAAGCTATTGGGGCCTACGATGGCCCTATCTCAGGGCTGGTGCTCACCGAAATAGGGATCACCGGTATTGGAGGGGGGATTGCCGGGTATTTTACCGGACTCGGGTTTGCCCAAATCATCGGCCATACGGTCTTTGGGTCTCCCATCGATCTTAAACCCTTGGTGGTACCCTTAGTGGGGGTCTTGGTACTCCTCGTAACCTTGGCAGGGAGTATCCCTTCGATCCGGTTTCTTCTGTCCCTGAGACCCGCGGAGGTGTTACACGGCCGATGAATAAGCAGCGCTTTTATCTGAAGATGGTGGTGAGCTCCTTGTTGCGCCGCCGTTCCCGGATGATCGTCGCCCTCCTCGCAGTGGCGGTGGGGGGAACCATCCTTTCAGGCTTGATTACTATCTATTACGATATTCCCCGGCAAATGGGTCAAGAATTCCGATCCTATGGGGCGAATCTTATCGTGGTCCCATCTGGGGATGCAGAAGTCCTGGACCTTGCTATGGTCCAGGAGGCGATGGTCTATCTCCCTTCTGAATCCCTGGTCGGCGCTGCGCCCTATCGGTATCAGATGGTGAAGATCCACGAGCAGCCTTTCATGGCTGCAGGGACCGCTCTCTCAGAGGCCCAAAAGACCAGTCCCTATTGGCTGGTTCAGGGTCGGTGGCCTGAGTCGTTGGGGGAAGCCCTCATTGGGGCGGAAGTGGCCAGCCAGATCCGGCTCCTCCAGGGAAGTGATTTTACCATCACCGGTACTAATGGGGAAGGGACGAGTTTCAGCCGGGATTTCACGGTATCCGGGGTATTGCAAACCGGTGGAACCGAAGAAGCTTTCATTTTTATGGCGATGGAAGATTTTGAGGACATGATCGGTACAGGGGGGACGGCGGATGTGGTGGAATGCAGCGTGGCTGTTTCCGGGGAAGTCCTCCAAGGAATGGCAACCCAGATAAGCCGCCACCCCGGGGTAGAAGCCCGGCTGGTAAAGCGGGTTACCGAATCTGAAGGGACGGTTTTAACCAAACTCAAGGCCTTGGTGTACTTGGTTACGATCATCGTTTTGCTCCTGACTATGATCTGTGTGGCCACCACCATGATGGCAGTAGTTACTGAACGGCGTAAAGAAATCGGTTTACGGAAAGCCTTGGGTGCGGCTAATCGGAGTCTCATCACGGAGTTTCTCGGGGAAGGGGTTTTCTTAGGGGGTTTAGGAGGATTCTTGGGTGCCTTCTGCGGTGCTCTATTTGCCCAGGCAGTGGCCCTCAATGTGTTCAACCGGCCGGTCCGGTTTTTTCCCCTGCTCATCCCGTTGACGATCATCCCCTCGATCCTCATCACCGGCATTGCCTGTATCATCCCGGTTAGGAGCGCCACCAAGGTGGACCCTGCCATCGTATTACGAGGAGAATAAGCTATCCATCCTGGGCGATTTTGTTTCAGCCAGGGGCTTTCCTCAAGTTCAGCTGCAGAAGGGTTTTGGATTTCCCCAAGCACTGGGGGGGGGTTTGATAAGAACCCATACGCAAAGTTTTGGAGAGAGATGGAGGGGCTGGCCTCTCTACAGGTTCTTTCTTTAAAAAAGGGTAAAAGTCCCGCTCATTTCCTGGCGGGGAAGGGTCTGGGGCTTAGTCGTACTGAAGGTCCGCTGGAACACGTTGGAAGGAGAAAAAAGAAGTCATGGATATTTTGGAATTACAGGATATTTCTAAGATTTATGGGAGCCTCAAAGCCCTGCAGCATATCAACCTACAGGTGAAACAGGGGGAATGGCTGGCCATCATGGGCCCTTCAGGATCCGGGAAAACCACTATGATGAACATCATCGGTTGCATGGATAAGCCTTCCACGGGGCAGGTGATTCTCGATGGGGTCAATATCTCCAAGGAGAGTGCGAAAAACCTCACCGCTTTACGGCGGGATAAGATCGGCCTTATTTTTCAGCAGTTCCATCTGGTCAATTACCTTTCAGCCCTGGAAAACGTGATGGTGGCCCAGTATTACCACAGTATGCCCGATGAAAAGGAGGCCCTGGAAGCTCTGGAACGGGTGGGACTTCAAGACAGGGCCAAACACTTACCTGGGCAGCTTTCCGGGGGGGAACAGCAGCGGGTGTGTATTGCCCGGGCCCTCATTAATTATCCCGCCCTGATCCTGGCGGATGAACCCACCGGTAACTTGGATGAGGCGAATGAGCAGATCGTCATTGCTATTTTCAAGCAGCTCCATGCAGAGGGAAGTACCATCATCGTGGTAACCCATGATCCGGAGGTCGCCGAGGATGCCCAGCGGACGGTGATCCTGGAACATGGAAAAATTAGCCGGATTGTTCAAAACCCTCAAGGGTAAAGACCGGAATAAGGAAGCAACATATGAAGAAGCGATTGCCTACACATTTGTTTATGGGGGTGTTCCTCGTTATTTTCAGTATATCTGGTTGCGGTAAGGCGTCATACCAGGATGGGGCCTACACCGGTACCAGTAGCCTAGATGATACCGGCGCGTATGGGGAGGTACGTCTCACCGTGGCCGGAGGAAAGATCCGCCAATGCCGTTTTGTTACCTGGCAGAAGGACGGTACTATCAAGGATGAGCACTACGGGAAGATAAATGGGGAGATTTCCAACCAGGACTTTTACGATAAGGCACAGCTTGCGGTCCGGGCCATGGAACACTATGCCGCCCAGTATGTGGAGGTCCAAGACCTGAAAAAGATCGATGCGGTAAGTGGCGCCACCATTGCGTACCATCAATTTATTGAGGCAGTAGAACAAGCCCTGGAAAAAGCGCGGTAGGCCGACTTCCTGCTTAAGAAGCACTTCCAGAGGCGTGGAGGGGTAATCCACAGGTTCACCCCTGTGGTTGCACTGTATACCTCCTTTTAGGCTATCCCGAAGGCTTCTTCCCGCAGAAATGCTTCATACCGCGACGAAATTGGTAGGGGTATGTATCCATCACCTATACCATCTTTTCTGTCCGGGGATAGGTTTCTTTTAGCAGTGGGGCAGCCCTACGCCCGCCAGTGCCTGTAGCCGGTTCCTTTCATCAGTGGTATAGTGAGTACACGGCATCGTTAACCTCCGATAGCGTGTGTTTTACAGCTTTATTCTACCGTGGTTACGATGCCGTTTCTATGCTCTCCTGTTTTCGCACTTCAAAAAAATCCGCGACATAATACAAGGTGAACAGGCATTAGGAACTGGGATTGCCCGATTACAAAAGGCTCACCGGGTCTACATCAACCTCCACATATACCCGGTTATCTTTGCCGGTTTCATAGCGGGTCAGCATGGTACGGGCTGTAGCATGGATGACCCCCATAGCTGTTCCCCGTAAGATGAGCTGTCGGCGGTAATGCCCCCCGATCATGCCAATAGGGCATTCAGCAGGGCCTAAAACATCCCCCTGTGCAGGGAGCAGGGGCATGGCAATGGCGGCGAGGTTCTCAATAGCCCTATCTGCCCTACTGGCTTCTTTTGACCGGACGATGAAACGGATAAGCCGGGTATAGGGGGGGAAGCCCAAGGTTTTCCGCTGGGCCAATTCTGCAACATAGAACCCTTCCAAATCCAGGGAGCAGGCGCGGATGATGGCAGGGTCGTGAGGCCGCAGGGTCTGGACGATAACCGTACCATCCGGAAAATACCGGCCTGCCCGGCCTGCAACCTGGACAATGAGGGAAAAGGTCCGTTCTGCAGCCCGGAAATCGGGAAGATGCAGGCCCGTATCTGCTAAGATTACCCCTACCAGGCGTACTCCGGGAAAATTGAGTCCTTTGGCAACCATTTGAGTCCCCAGGAGTATGTCGAACCCCCCGGCTTTGAACAGCGCCAAGGTTTCCTGAAGACTCCCCTTCCGGCGGGTAGTATCCGCATCAGCCCGGTAAATCCGCAGGTCCGGGAAGGTTCGGCGGACCTCCTCTTCAATAAGCTCTGTACCGAAGCCGGTATACCCCGCTTCCAGGGAACCGCACTGAGGACAGACCTGGGGAGGAACGGTTTGGTACCCACAGTAATGGCAGATCGCCCGGCCTTTACTCTTGTGGTAGGTGAGGGATACAGAACAATGCCGGCAGGTGAGTTCATAGCCGCAGGCATGGCAATGATAGAAATAGGCGAAGCCCCGGCGGTTTAAAAAGAGGATGCTTTGTCTGCCCATTTGCGCGGTTTTACGGATTTCTTCTTTTAATTCCTTGGTGAGGCAGCCTTCAGTATGGGCAAGGCTCACAGAGCCTATTACCGGGAGACTTCCCCCGGAAAGCCGTCGGGTCAGATTCAGCCGTTGGATGGTACCTTCCTCCATGAGCTTCCAGGCCTCTGCCGAAGGGGTAGCGGATCCCAACACCAGGCAGGCCCCGGTAACGGAACAGCGGTGCATGGCCACTTGCCGAGCATGGTACCGGGGGGTATTTCCTGATTTGTATGAACCATCCTGTTCTTCATCAATGATAATAAGCCCTAGGTTTCGTACCGGAGCAAATACCGCGCTGCGAGGTCCCACTACGATGCGGATCTCCCCTGCTTGGATCCGCACCCACTCGGTAAGCCGTGCGCTGGGACTCATACCCGAATGGATGGTGGCGGCGATTGAACCGAAACGGCTCCTTATGGCTTCTGCGGTCTGATGGGTCAGGGAAATTTCCGGCACTAGGTAAATCACCGAATTCCCCGCTTTGAGTATATACTCTGCGGCCCGGAGGAATACCTCGGTTTTTCCTGATCCCGTGATGCCATACAGGTACAAAAGCCGGGAATGGGGGAGCGCAGAAGGAATGGGATTGTGGGCAGCTTCCGTTTCGCTCGGTTCATGAGAAAGGGATGCTATGATACAGGTCAAGGCATCCTGCTGTTCTGAGGAAAGTTCCGGGATCCTTTGGGTTATTTCATCCTCAGGATCCGCAAAGGTAGAATAGGTTCCGGTCCGCCGTCCCGAGGGAATCATCGCAGCCAGGGCTTGGCCGAGACTACAGAGGTAGTACCCGGCGATCCATTCCGCCAGGGCGAAATCCTGGCGGTCGAATAAAGGAGCCTGGTCTATCACCCGGCGTACTCTTTTAATAGCTGCCGTAGCTAAACCCTGGGGAGCTTCAGCCCGTTCCCCGATGATGTACCCTAGGTGCTCTTGCCTGCCAAAAGGAGCCATCCCGCGCTTACCGAAGGTAGCGGCTCCCTGGGGATCTATAGAGTAGGTGAATACCTGATGCACGGGTAAATCAAAAACCATATCCACATAGCGGACAGGAGGTACTTCGGCCATTAGGGTTCCTGTTTATCCAAAGCAGTCAAATGGTCTCGGAGGATTTTCAAGTCTTCCCAGGCTGCCCTTTTGAGGGATGCATCCCGGAGGAGAGCACTGGGATGGTAGGTCCCTAGGAGGGAAAACCCCTTGTATACGGTGAGTTTTCCCCGGAGCCTCCCGATACCTTCATCGGTATGCAGCAAACTTTGCATAGCCACCCTGCCTACGCAGAGGATCATCCGCGGCTTAAGAAGGGCAAGCTGCCGGTCCAGGAAGGGAGCACAAGCGGCGATTTCCTCGGGCAGCGGATCCCGGTTATTCGGAGGCCGGCATTTTACGACATTGGCAATGAAGCAGTTCCTTTCCCGGGATAGATCCACTGCCTCAAGCATACGGTCCAGGAGCTGCCCTGCTTTTCCCACAAAAGGCCGGCCTGAGGCGTCCTCATCGGCACCGGGACCTTCCCCAATGACCAGCACTAAAGGCTGGGATGCCCCTTCTCCAGGGACCGCATGGATTCGACCGGTATGCAGAGGACAGCCCTGGCAATGCTGGATTTCCACTTTCAAGGCTTCCAGGGAATCAGCCCTGGACAGGAGGGCTGCCTGGTCTGGGGCAGCTTCCGCGAGAGGAGCCTCTTGGGAATCATCCGTAAAGGTGTAGCTCTTTCGGGAATAGGTATAACCGTCCCTCAGGTAATCCCCGGCAAGGTCGAGCAACCGGGCCAGGCAGATCTTTTGTTCAGCCTTCAAGAGCCTTGGCCGGAGGCGTTTGTCCTGGAGATTTTCATAGGGATTCATGTAACCCGCCTCCTATACCCCACAAGCCCTCCCATGATTCTGGGGGGTTGAAGATCTGTCTAAGAATCCCATGTCAGTTTTTGTATTTCTTTGACGAATTCATCCATATCCTCAAAATGCCGATACACCGAAGCAAAACGGATATACGCCACCTTATCCAGAACACTGAGCTTTTCCAATACCAAATCCCCAATGACGGCGGTTTCAATTTCGTGGTTTACCCTCCCGACCATGGCTGCGGCATCTTCGATCTCGTTGACCAGCCGTTCGATACTCATCTGGGAGACGGGCCGTTTTTCCAAGGCCCGCTGAACCCCTTTTTCAATTTTCCGTCGGTCAAAAGGTTCCCGGCGGTAGTCTCGTTTGATCACCATGAACTGTTTTTCTTCAATCCGCTCATAACTGGTAAACCGGAGCCCGCAATGGGTACATTCCCGGCGGCGACGCACTGCTTCGCCGTTGGCTAGGGTCCGGGATTCAATTACCCTATCATCACAAGCACCGCAATGGGGACAGCGCATATTCCACCTCAATCGTTCTTGCTTTACTATAATCGGCTGTGAGGTATAGTGCAAGAGCAGTTCAGTGCAAAGAGAACACCGGATAAAGACCTGAACGCGCTAAACCGGCTGGTAGACCTCTGGTCTGATGGTTCATATCGTTCCACAGGAACAGTCCCCTGACTCAAGGTGTTTCACCGATACAGTCAACCGATCATTCCACTCCAGGGAATAGAGTTGTTCAGAAACTGAGGTTTCTGAACAACTTCCGCTTAAAAAACAGCAAAATACGGAGCATTTTGCAAGACTTATTCGATAACCAACCGGGTTATTGAACAAGTCCAATAAGTCCCGCTTGTTGTGAGACTTCACCTTTCTTGATTTTATTAAGAAGGGTTTAATACCCCGCCCCTTGGGGCGAAAAACTGGGGGCGCGGGGATTTGTTCCCCCGCATACGTAAAAATTTCAAGGTGAAATCCTCAATACCCCGCGGTTTATGCTAAACTTGACCCACAAAAATGGTAAGGGGTATTTGGAGAAGCATTGGTTCGGAGATTGCTCGTTTCCCTGTAACCCTGGTAAAGCAAAATCCCAGGTCCATCCCTAGTATACTCTATGAGACCATTACGTTTGCTCAAACAAGGGGTATGGTACGAAATTCACACCCGTATCAACAACCGAGAACCCCTG
>JAIRLU010000209.1 GCA_031259215.1 Treponema sp.
GGGGAAGCCCCCGCAGGAGGGGGCACAAGAACTATGCCTACCGGTAGCCGGCAAGGGCGGTGTTGTAGATGTCCTCAATGAGCCGGAGCCCCCCCCGGTAGCCCGCGTACCCTGTGGCCATGACCAGCCGGTAGGGGGAAGGCAGGGCCGCGGAAAGGAAATCGCAGCCTTTCTTCCGGGCAAGATCCTTGTCCCAGCCGCTTCCGATGATGAGCCCCCGGCCTTCATGGTTCGCCCGGAGTACTTCCGCTTGGGCCAGGCCCGCATCATTCTGGAACGCAAGGGGGATGGTCCGTTTAGCGGAAAAGCCGGCGGCGGTTTTCAGAATATCTTCCCGAAAAGCCGGGGGGGTATTATCGGTGATAAAGAGTTCCTTGGGGACAAGTCCCACCTCATTGAGCAGAAACACGGTCATCCCCAGCACATAACTCGCGTCATGGATGATGTGCATGTACGAGGGAAGGCCGTAGCGGAATTCCAGCAGGAAGGTAGCGAAATTGTCAATTTCTTCGTAAAAAACCAGTTCTTCCTGCCTGATAAAGGCCTCAATACGGTTACTGTCGAGTTCCGCGCCCTGTGCGTCCGCGTAAGCCGCAAGTTCCCGGAGAAAACGGGTAGTCTCATTGCCCCCTATGGGCAGGTAGGGAAAGCGGTAAAAGGGCTGGACGTATTTTTCTTCCAGATACGCTACGACAGGCAGGCCGAACCAAGGGGAAACGAGTATGTTAAAGGAAGCTTTGGGAATTTCCTTCCATTCCTCGACGCCTCTGGAAAGAGGGCCGAAAAGTATATGAACCTTCAGGCCTATCCCTTCAATAAGGCGCTTTAATTCTTCCAGATTACCCTTCCAAAACTGATCCTGATAGGGAATGGACGCGAAAAGATTGACGAGTCTTTTGTCCTTCCCCTGTTCAGCCGGGGCGAACCGTTCAACGTATTGTTTCAAAACCGCCTTGATAATTTCACTGTGGGCCTCATAGTTGCTGTATTTAAACCCGGGAGTATCGGCAAATACAATGGGGTGTCCCGCATCGGCGAATTCTTTTACAATGTTGTTGACGTCATCACCGACGATGGCGGAGGTACAACCGGGTAACACCACTTGAAGATCGCTTTTTAATATCCGGTAGGAATTCTTGATGACTTGGGCTAATTTTTTTTCTCCGCCGAAGACCACATCCGCCTCGGTAAAGTTGGTACACGGCGCGGTGCTGCCTCCGGAATAACCCCGGGAGCGTTCAAAAAAACCGGAAGTCATGCTGCCGCAGCCCGGCCCTGAGTGGAGTATGGGAATGGCCCGGGGAATAGCCACCACGGTCTGCATGGCGCCTATGGCGCACATATAGCGCTGCTGTTCAATATGTTCTGACACGGATAGGGTCTTCCAAAAAAGCAAAGGGATCCTGTGCAAGCCACCATTCAGTATAAGGATTGATGGCGTGTTTTTCCAGGTTCTTTACAAATTCGTCGTTTTCTATTGTTTCCAGGATCCGCTTTCCGTACCCGGCGATTCCCTCATATCCCATGCCGAAATGCTCGTCCCCGATTAAAAGGGAGGGTATGCCGTATTTAGCGCCCCAGAGGGTCATGCCGCCGTGCCGGGCCAGGAGTATATCAGGCCGGACTCTGTTGAGGATATTCGCCAGTTCAAATTCCTGCTTGTTACAGACATTGTACCCCCTGATCTCGTTGGCGTAATCTTGCACCACGTTCTGCAGGGTGTCGGCGGATTCCGCGCCGTTGTCGTAGAGGGGGTCATGGTGAAAGATAGCCGCTCCCAGGGGCTTCATTCCAAGTTCTTGGAGCAGGCCCAGGAGGGAATGGCCGTGGGATGCCCCGGCGGTCACATAGGCGGTTTTACCGGACAGTTTCTCCCGCAGTTTTTCTATTTCCTGGCTCCAGCGTTCCCGTTCTTCCCGCAGAAAAACTGCTACTGAATCTTCCCGGCCCGTCATGCGGCCCAGCTCCCGGAACCAGCGCTCGGTTTGTACGATGCCGTAGGGAGCGGAGGCTTTGATTTCCGGTACGCCGAATTCCTGTTCCAGAGCGGCCCCCAGGTAGGAACCCAAGGTCGCGCAGATCTGGATGGTGCAGGCGGCTTCGGAAGACGAGGCGATCTGGGCCACCGTGGCGTAAGGGGTAAGGTAATTTGCCCGCAGCCCCAGCCGTTTAAACCATTCGGCAAAAACATCGGCACCCCAAAAGTTGATAATGTTGACCAGGTCTTCCTGTTTTTTTACGGGTTTTTTGATCAACTTTCGGGCAATGCCGTGGTACCCTGAATCAAAGCCGCTGGTCCAGATCTTCGATCGGAAACCTTCACAGAATATGGCCCCCACAGGGATACGGAGTTCTGCTTCCGCCTCGTCGGCAATATTTTCCACATCATCCCCGATGATGCCGGAAGCGCAGGTGGTAATGACAAATATGGCCGCCGGATTTACCCGCCGGTACACATCATGAATCGTATCGGCAAGTTTCTGGCCTGCTCCGTAGACCGTATCTGTTTCGGTTATATTGGTAGTAAAAATACGGCGCTGCTCCGGATTATCCACATTTCGATGTATGCCGTTCACCTGGTAGGTAAAGGCGAATTCGTGGAGGCATCCGGCGCAGCCTACCGGCCCGTGGCTTATCACCGCCGCATCGCGGATCAAAACCACGGTACAAGCCGCGTTGGACGTAGAACATCCCATACATTGGCTGAAGGACCGGCTCTTATCCCGCAAGGTTCTCCGCCGGGCGCAGCGTACCAGATCTCCGGCGCTTCCCGCGTAACCGGTTATAGACCCAAGCCGTGTTTCCCGTATCTGGGCGTGCCCGGCCTTCAAGTTAATTTCACTCATAGTCCCTCCCTCATTCTTCGTAGTTCATCCCTGGTAATTAGGCTTAATTAAACGCCTTCTTAAAGGCCTGATCAAGATCCGCGATGATGTCCCCGGCGTCTTCCAGTCCCGCGGAAATACGGATAAGGTTTGGAGAAATATCCGCGGATTGCTGTTCCTTGGGGGTAAGTTCCCCGTGGGTGGTCCGGGGGGAATTGACGATGAGGGTCCTTGCGTCTCCCACATTCACATGGTAACTCAACAGTTCAATCCCGTTGAGAAACCGGTCGCTCTGTTCCCCGGTTCCCTTAAACCCGAAGGATACTACCGAACCGGGGCCTTTGGGAAAGTATTTCTGCGCCAAAGAATAGGCGGGATCGGATTTCAGGCCCGGATATTTTACCCATTCCACATGGGAATTCGTTTCCAAATATTCCGCGATTTTTTGGGCGTTGGCAACCTGTTTTGCCACCCGTTCCGAAAGGGTCTCAAGGCCGATGAGCGCCAGATAGGCGTCGAAGGGGCCTAGGGCCGCGCCGAAGTAGTTAAGGTACACCAACCGGATACGGGTAGCAAAGGGCGCATCGGGAAAGGTTTCCAGAAAACTCCGTTTGCGTTCCGTTGCCCGGTCCCGGAGTACATATTCCTCCTGGGTAAACTGGGGGAACTTCCCGTTATCCCAGGGGAAATCCCCGGCCTCTACCACAATCCCGGCGATAAGGTTCCCGTGACCGTTAAGGGCTTTGGTAGCGGAATACAGCACGATATCCGCCCCGTATGTGATGGGCTTGATAAGGTAGGGCGTACCAAAGGTATTGTCCACCACCAGGGGGATGCCGTGTTTGTGGGCCAGAGCGGCCAGGGCTTCCAGGTCCGCCACCAGGCCGGTAGGATTACTGAGGGATTCCACAAAGATCCCCTTGGTATCTTCTTTAATATCCCCTTCCAGTTTTGCGGGATCATTGAAGTTGGGAGAAAGGTCAATATGTATGTTGAATTTGGGGTATACCCGGCCGAAGCTGTCGAAACTGCCGCCGTAGAGGTAAGGGGTGGTAAGGATCCGCCCGCCCCCTTCCGCGAGGTTGAGCAGGGTGTAGGATACGGCGGCCATACCCGACGCCAGACCCAGAGCCCCCTTCCCGCCGTCCAGGGCCGCCACCCGCTGTTCCAGCACATCCACGGTGGGATTGTTTACCCGGGTATAAAGAAAACCCGCCTCGGTAAAGGCGAAAAGACCGTCCGCGTTTTTCGTGTCCCGGAATTCGTAGGCCGCGGTTTGGTAAATAGGTACCTGTACCGACTGCCGGTGTTCCGCGGGGTTGTACCCCGCCCGAATCTTGAGGGTGTCAAACTGATAAGCCATAAGAACCTCCTTTTTGGCTTTGGCTATTTTTGGATCCTTTTGGGTTATATGGTATATTCAGGCTGGGGCCTGGAAATAACCAAATGTAATGCTTCAAGAATCTTCTTGCGCAGGGCGATAAAATCATCGTTGTTTCGGTTCCGGCCTTCTTTGAGATCAACCGTAACAATGTGAATGATGCGCCCGGGACGGGGCGTCATGATGACGATACGTCCGCTCAAGGCTATGGCTTCGTCCACGTCATGGGTAACCATAACCATGGTGGCCCCGGTTTTTTTCCAGATGGCCATAAGCTGCTCTTGGAGTTCTATCCGCTTAAAAGCGTCCAGCGCACCCAGGGGTTCGTCCAAGAGCAGCACCTTTGGCTCATTGATCAGGGAACGGATGATGGCAACCCGCTGGGCCATACCTCCGGATAGTTCATGGGGATAGGCCCGCTCAAAACCTTCAAGGCCAATCATGTTGATAAATTCTTGCACCTTTTTTTTATTTTCCAAAAAGATCTTCCGGGCCTTCAGGCCCACGGCCACATTGTCGTACACCGTAGCCCAGGGGAGCAGGGCGGGCTGCTGAAAGATATAGCCCCGTTCATAACTCGGCTCCCGTATCTCCTGCCTGTCAACAAAGAGGCTGCCCTCCTCAGGCCGGTCAAGACCGGCGATAAGGCGCAGCAAGGTCGTTTTTCCGCACCCCGAAGGACCGATAATGGAAATAAATTCCCCCTCTTCTATAGCAAGATTCACCTCTTTTAAGGCATAAACCGGATTCCCGCCGGTATCCCGGTATATCCTGGTCACCTTTTTTATTTCTATTAAAACGCTCATCGTATGATTCCCCGTTGCCAGCGCAGTACCGAGCGGCGTATTAGGTTTATCAAAAGGAGGATCAGGGCAAATTCGATGGCAATGATGATGATGGCGCCGTATACCTTGGCATAGGCCCCCCACCCTTTCGCCCAGTTGATGTAAAAACCCAGCCCCGCCTTGGCGCCTACCATTTCCGAAACAATCAAGGTGGTGAAGGAGAAGGCGCAGGCGGTCATGATCCCGGTAAACACGCTGGGCATGGCGTTTGGGATGGCTACATGGAAAAGAAGAAAACGGTTATCCGCTCCCAGGGTTTTGACGGCTTCAAAATAACTTTTCCCGGTGGATATGATCCCCGCGGCCATCATGGACGAAACCGGAAACCAGGAAGAGATAAAAATAAGAAACATACCGGAGGTAAAACTGTTGGGGAAGACCAGGAGGGCCACAGGGAGCCATGCCACGGCGGGGATGATCCCGGTCACCCGGATTACCGGAGAAAGCCAGTAGTCCCACTGCCGGTACCAGCCGATAAAAATGCCGGTGGCAAGGCCCAGTACCGTACCGGTAACCAGGCCGGCAAAGAAGAGCCGCATGGAGTAGATGGTGCTTCGTAAAAGAAGCAGCCGATCCTGAAACATACCATTAATAATCTCCACCATACTGGGAAAATAAGGCAAAGGCAGCAGGGCGCTTTTTGAGGTGAGCAGGTCCCACAGACTCAAAGCCATTCCGCAGGCAAAGAGAAACTGGGCCTTGTGGTACAACTTTTTGCGGAAGACGGGATTTCCGAGGGCCCCAAGATAGGACGCTACCAGGGACAGTATCAGCACGCCGATAAGCACCCGGTAAGGAGCGGTATGTACCGGCTGTTTTGGGGGAATAAGCCAATTTACCAAAAAAACCGCCGCGAAAGAAAGGAGCGCGGTCCAAATCCAAATCTCCGATTTTGGTTTCCAATACGCCGTATCTCCCGCGATCTTTGGATCCTCATACCAAAGAGTTTTACGCTGCTTCTGCTTTGCCACTATGCACTTCCTTTTTTGCGAACCTTCCCGCATCAGGCACCGGTCCCGAACGCTCAAACAACGTCAGCCTTTACCGGGCGTCATTTGGGCGCTATGGCAAACACCCGGCTGGTGAAGCCCGTTCCGCCTTTTATCCGGGGAAAAGTATCAAAAACAATGGCGCCGACCGGCGGTACCTGATCGAGGTTTTTAAGCAATTCGACATTGAGTTTGCCCTGGTCGAGAACGTAATCTTCGCCGATAAACCCAACCGTCGCGCCGGTAACCGCGGAATCGGTATCCGGCGTTTCGTGCCCCACCGCGGCAACGTTACGCACATCGATCAGGAATTGGAGGGCCTCTATATCCCAACCCGGATAGTGGGCCGCGCCGGTGGC
>JAIRLU010000225.1 GCA_031259215.1 Treponema sp.
TGGTCTTGACCTTCACGTCCAGAATCCCCAGCTTGTCGTCCTCGGCTTCGGGCTTCAAATGGGGGTTGAGGAACGTAAGCCCCTGGTATTCTTCCGGGGGGAGTTCCACGAAGGAACTCAGGAAACGGACGAGGATATACTGGTTCCGCTGGTCCCCGAAGAGCAGTTTGAAGACCCAATCGTCGGTAGGGGGTAATACCTCCACGTCCATGAATAAAGCATACCGGAAAAGGGGAAACCCGGCAACTTCCGAATGAACCCTTGCGAACATACGCGTCAACCGCCGTATCCATCCGGGCAATCCGGGTTTTTCTCTCCTGCTTTACCTCTTTTTCTTCCGTCTTCTTGCCGCTTCCAGGCATTCCCGCCTAAAAATCACCACCGAAAGACCGGGATAGATGATTTCATCCCGAAGCCGCTGGGCATTCTCCGAGATGAGGGGCTTTTTCGCTTCCAGTTCGATAAGATGTTCTTCAGGAACCCCCAGCCCTCGAATGAGGTCCCGGAGTTTCGTCGAGGGAATCATGGTTTCCTGACAGCCCGTCATGGCCACAATGGCATTGTCCAGAATGACCAGGGTCATGGAGGTATGCGCGGCCACCGCATCGATGAGACCGGTGATCCCCGAATGAAGAAAGGTGGAATCCCCGATAACCCCCACCACATGGCGTATTCCCGCATCTGCTGCGCCTTTCGCCATACCCACCGAAGCGCCCATGCAGACAATGGATTCCGGCACTTCATAAGGGGGCATGGCCCCCAGAGAATAGCAGCCAATATCCGCAGTAACCACGGTGTTTTCAAGACCCCCCAGGGCACGCTTAATAGTTTCATAACTATCCCCGTGGGGACAGCCCTGGCAAAGCTGAGGCGGACGGTTCGGCAGAGGAGGAATGGTAAGCCCCCCAGATAAAACACTAGGATGGGGGGGGAGTCCCAGGCTTATCCGTACTCGATCCGGGTCCAATTCTCCAGTACGGTGTACCCTGCCATCCAATTTCCCGGAGATACTGCAGGAACCCGGCAACAGTCCTCGGAGCTTGGCTTCGATGAAAGGCTGCCCTTCCTCAATAACCAGGACTTGCTGGGCCTCTTCACAGAGCTTGCGTATCGAAGCAATCGGCAGGGGATACACCCCGATATGGAGCCGGGCCGGCAGCTTCCCCTGGCGGAAACAGACCAGGTCTTCTAGGTTTTCTTCGTAATAGTTTCCCCCCAAACCAGCAGTAATGATTCCCCAGGACCGGTCCCGGCCCTCCAGTTCCAAGGTATTCTGAGGATGGGCTGTGGACCAGGCCAGGATATCCCCTTGCTTTTCGATAAGGGCTGCATAGTTTCTGCGGGCAAACCCTGGAAGGAGCATCCACTGGGTCGTGTCCGCTGCTTTGGACAGGGGGTTTTGCCCTTGTGCGGATCCTACCGACACCCCGGCACGGGCATGGGACAGTCGGGTAGTCAACCTAAGCAGGACCGGTATCTGAAACCGCTCAGAAACTTCGAAGGCTTCCCGGGTCATCTCGTAGGCTTCCTGCTGATTCCGGGGTTCCATACAGGGAGCCAAGGCAAAATCCGCATAAAACCGGGAATCCTGCTCATTCTGGGAACTGTGCATCCCCGGATCATCTGCCACGGCAAGCACCAAGCCTCCCTTTATCCCTAGAAGACTGCCGTTGATGAAAGGATCCGAAGCCACGTTAAGCCCCACATGCTTCATGGTAACCAGAGAACGGCGGCCTGCGAAAGATACCCCCAAGGCCGCTTCCAGGGCGGTTTTTTCATTGGTACACCACCGGGCTATGGGCCCCCCTTGGGCATACACGTCCAAGAGGTATTCCATGATCTCCGTGGAGGGGGTTCCGGGATAACCGTAAGAGGCGCTTACCCCGGCATGGAGGGCCCCCAAGGCAACTGCCTCATCTCCTAATACAATGTGTTCCATTTTCTCTCTCACCTCTCATATTTTTCTTATTTTTCTCTTACTTCTCATAGCGCTTAGTTTGTAATCGGCTCGTCCTCTTACTTGTTTCTCTCACTTCTCATAGCGGTCAGTTTGTAATCGGCTCGTCCTCTTACTTGTTTCTCTTACTTCCCATAGCGCTCAGTTTGTAATCGGCTCGTCCTTTTACTTGTTTCTCTCACTTCTCATAGCGGTCAGTTTGTAATCGGCTCGTCCTCTTACTTGTTTCTCTCACTTCTCATAGCGCTTAGTTTGTAATCGGCTCATCCTCTTACTTTTTTCTCTTACTTCCCATAGCGTTTAGTTTGTAATCGGCTCATCCTCTTACTTTTTTCTCTTACTTCCCATAGCGCTTAGTTTGTAATCGGCTCATCCTCTTACTTGTTTGTCTCACTTCCCATAGCCCCTGGTTTGTAATCAGCTCGTCCTCTTACTTGTCTTTTGTCGCACCTCAGGTTAAATACCTTCAGTTCAAACGAACTCCAGTTCGAACAAACTATCGGGTAGGGGATAGACCGACAAAAGCCTGATCCACTAAGGATTGGTCAGGAGCTTGGGTACCGCGGGAAACTACCGGCACCACGATGAAAGGCACCAGGATGGCGAAGGAGGCGGCTAAAGGTGAATTGGCCGCGCCCAGGATGAAAAACAAGCTGATTTCGGTTACCAGGCCCGACAAAAGCCCGGCATAGGCCCCGGCCTTGGTGGTCCTCCTCCAATAGAGGCCGTAGATATAGGGAGCGGCAAAGGCTCCTGAAACCGCCCCCCAACTGAGGGACATGAGGGTTACGATAAAGCTGAACTGAAACCGGGATATGAAATACGAAATCATCACAAAAAGCGCAGAAAGAAAACGCATCATCGCCACAGACCGGTCTTTACCGGTTTTAGGGTTCACCTGAGAAGGATACAGATCAATAGCCACCGAAGACGAAGATACCAATACCAAAGACGAAAGGGTGGACATGGAGGCCGAGAGGACCAAGAGCAGAATCAAGGCCATAAGTTCTTCCGGTAAATGTTCGGTGAGCAGGGTGGGCACAATCGAATCGTATAGGATCCCTCCGGCAGCGTTTTTAGGCACGCTTTCAGAGGTAAAAAAAGCATGGGCAAAGATCCCGGTGAGGTACGCGGCAAACCCAATGACCAGTGCAAAAACCGTCGTAACTATCGCTGCCTTAGGAATAACCCGTTCGTTCTTTATGGCGTAGAATTTCTGGGCCATTTGAGGCAGGCCCCAAGTACCAAAGCTCGTCATAAACACCAGGGACAGGATGGTGAGGGCCGAGGGCTGCTTTTCCAAAGGAATATGCAGGGGGTACTGGGCCCGCACTTTCCCCAGGATCTCCAGGAGGCCCCCTTCCTGATTAGTCAAGACCACCACCATGGCTATGGCTCCAAAGAACATGACCATACCCTGGATAAAATCGGTAATAGCTATGGCAAAGTAACCCCCTAGGATCAGGTAGACCCCGGTAAAGGCGATCATAATGAGCAGCGCCATATCGTAGGGGATATGAAACACCGCTTCAAACAGGTGCCCCAAACCCTTGAATACCGACGCAGAGTAAGGCAGCAAGAAGAAAAAGATCACCGATGCCGCCAGGGGCTTTAAGTGTTTGGCTCCGTACCGTTCCTGCAGGTACGCAGGCATGGTCATGGTGTCTAGGTTCTGGGTCATTCGCCGGGTACGGCGGGCCAGAACCACCCACGCAGCCAGGGCGCCGATAAGGCCGTTTCCCAAGGCAATCCACAGGGCATTAAGGCCGAACTGCCAACCCTGGGTCCCGGCAAAACCGATAAACAGGACCGCAGAAAAATAGGAGGTTCCGTAGGCCACTGCAGAAACCCAGGGACCCATGGTTCTGCCTCCCAGGAAGAAATCTCCCAAGGTTTTCGTTTTTCTCATTCCCCAGATGCCGATACTAGTCATCAGGATTAAGAACATCACCAGAAAAATGATACCGTACATATTTCTCCTCCATCGTATAAAAAATTTAATCCAGTCTATCACTTGTGGATGGCTTATACCAGATCGAGACGAGAGGGGAATAAGATTGTTGTACTTCTTTTGAAATTCGATTAGCCTAGAACCAAGAGGCAGATTGTGAAAAAGCCTCAAAAAATGTTTATTATCGTTATGATTCCAAGGAACTACCATGAAAACCAAGGCAGTGCGTATCTACGGGGTCCGGGATCTCAGGCTTGAGGAATTCGACTTGCCTGAAATCCAGGAACATGAAATACTTGCCCGAGTCGAGTCTGATTCGATCTGTATGTCCAGCCATAAACTAGCCATGCAAGGGGAAAAACACAAACGGGTCCGTCCTGATCTTGCCAAGAATCCGGTCATCATCGGCCATGAATTCTGCGGTACCCTTATGCAGGTAGGCGCTCAATGGGCACATGCCTTCAAAGCAGGTACTCACTTTGCCATACAGCCTGCCCTCAATTATCCGGGTCCTCCTGGTTTTGATGGATGGCCTGGAACCCTTTGGGCTCCAGGCTATTCATACCCCTATACCGGGGGAGATGCCACGTTCATTATCATTCCCTCTGAGGTGATGGAGATGAGGTGTCTCTTGGAATACCCAGGAGATACATTTTACCTTGGTTCTTTAGCAGAACCTGTTTCCTGTATTGTGGGAGCTTTTCATGCCCAGTACCATACGCGGGGAGGCTCCTATGTGCATCGTATGGGTATTGTGGAGGGCGGCTCATTGATCCTCCTGGCAGGAGCAGGGCCTATGGGACTGGGGGCCATTGATTATGCCATACATAATCCCCGGAGGCCCTCCCGCTTGGTGGTTACGGATATGGACGACACGAGGCTCTGCCGAGCCCAGCAGCTTTTAAGTCCAAAAGAAGGGGCTCGCCAAGGGGTAGAACTGATCTATATCAATACCAAAGACATGGCAGATCCCCTCGCCACCCTTACCGCTCTAAACCAGGGTAAACCCTATGATGATGTATTTGTCTTTGCCCCTGTGAAGTCAGTACTCGAATTGGGAGATGCCCTCTTGGGCCATGATGGATGCCTCAACTTTTTTGCCGGCCCCACAGACCCTTCGTTTTCTGCGACATGTAACTTCTATAATGTTCACTACGAAGCCCATCATCTGGTAGGAACCTCTGGGGGAAATACGGAAGATATGAAAGAGGCCCTGTCCATGATGGCCAAGGGCGAACTCAACCCCGTATTCATGGTTACCCATGTGGGGGGGCTTAATGCGGTTCCTGAGACGACCCTTACGCTTGATACTATTCCGGGCGGCAAGAAGCTCATCTATACCCATAAAAACATGGAACTTACCGCAATCAAGGATTTTGCTGAAAAGGGTAAAACCGATCCCTTCTATGCCCACTTGGCAAAACTATGCCAGGATCATCAGGGGCTTTGGAACAAAGAAGCTGAAGCCTATGTACGGGAACATGCTCCAGACATATAAGATACCCTGAGTTCGATGGTATGCTAAGGGTCCACGAATGAACGTGAATGTTCGCGAATTATTCGGATACATGAGCGTTAATTCGCGTAATTGCGGACTCAAGGCCGGCGGACTTTTTTCTTT
>JAIRLU010000028.1 GCA_031259215.1 Treponema sp.
CTTACCATGAAGCTGCACAAGCCCCGGGGGGCTCAGGTCTTTTTACTGCTCGCTTCGCTCTTCTTCTATGGATATTGGAACCCCTGGTACCTAGGGCTTATCCTCTTTTCCGTGATCCTCACCTGGGCCGGAGCGCTCCTTATGGAAAAGGCAGAAAAGACAGAACCAGGAGAGGGAAAGGCAGGGATCAGGAAAAAGCTTATCCTGGGGCTGGTGCTGACGCTGAACCTGGGGGTGCTTTTCTGGTTCAAGTATTGCACCTTCTTCATGGAAACCTGGTATACCTGGGCAGGGCTTTTAGGAGGGAAGGAAATCCTCTGGAAGAAACCCCTGGACCTCCTGCTGCCGGTGGGAATCTCCTTTTATACCTTTCAAGCCCTGGGGTATGCGATTGACGTGTACCGGGGTACGGTACCGGCTGAACGGAATCTGTTGTACTATTCCCTGTTTGTTACGTTTTTCCCGCAACTCGTGGCAGGTCCTATTGAGCGGACCGCCCATCTCTTGCCCCAGTTCAAGGTTACCCAGGGATTTGATTATGACCGGGTAAGCTCCGGTCTCAGGCAGGCTGCATGGGGGATGTTCAAGAAGGTAGCCGTGGCAGACCGGCTTGCGGTGTATGTGAACGCGGTCTTTGACGCCCCGGATGCGTATCCTGCTTCGGCCCTGGCCCTGGGGGTGCTGTTCTTTACCTTCCAGATTTATGGGGACTTTTCGGGGTATTCGGATATTGCGGTGGGGACCGCCCGGGTCTTAGGTTTTAACCTGTCGGTAAACTTCCGCGCCCCCTATTTCAGCAAGACCTTGCGGGATTTTTGGCGGCGTTGGCATATAAGCCTTTCCGGGTGGTTCAAAGACTACCTCTACTTCCCCCTGGGAGGCAGCAGGAACGGCTTTGCCTCGGTGAATCTCCTCATCACCTTCCTCGTCAGCGGCCTGTGGCATGGCGCAGCCTGGCATTTTGTGGTGTGGGGGCTGCTGCACGGCCTGTTTCAGGCAGCGGAACGGGCCTTAGGTATACGGGAAGGTTCAGGACCGGTGAAATACCTGCAAGGAGGGTGCACCTTTGTCCTGGTAAGCTTTGCATGGATTTTCTTCCGGGCGCATACCCTCTCGGATGCGCTGTTTATAAGCGCCCGGCTTGCAGCGCTTCCCCGAGAACTGGCGGGCTTTATAGGCCGCCTTCCCCAGATCGGCCTGGTGAACTCGGTACGGGAGGCCTTTCAGTTAGGCAGCGCGTTACAGGGGGTTACCAGTCCTATTCCCCAGTTCGGCATTACCCAGGCAGGGCTTTCCCTGATCTGCATCGCGGCGCTGCTTGTGGGGGATTGGTGTATCCATACGGGCAGGGTCCGGATGAGCCGGCTGTCCTTGGTTCCCCGGTGGGCCGTATATTACACCCTTATGTTTACGGTGTTCCTAAGCTGGGATCAAGGGGCATCGCTGTTTATTTACTTTACCTTTTAGGAGGCATGATGCAACGGTTTTTGGGCAAACTCTTGGTCTTCTGGTTTCTTTTCCTCCTAGGGATCCTGGGGATCCTATTGCTCCCTTTACCTTCCCGTGGGTATCATCTGGCAATCCTGGATAAACACCGGCTCCTTGACGCTATGGGAAGCCCCAAGCTGGTGATTGCCGGGGGGTCAAACTGCGCGTTTGGCATCGACAGCCTGGCTCTGACTGAAGCCCTGGGGATGCAGGTGTTCAATCTGGGGATTTCTGCGGGTTTTGGGCTGGGCCGGATCCTGGATGACGCAGGGTCTTTTCTTCGTGAAGGAGATGTACTGCTCATCATCCCCGAATACAGCCACTTTACGGATAATTGGAATGGCAGTGCGACGGCGTATGAGCTTATCTTTGACGCCCGGCAGTACCGGTTTTTGCTGCACCCCGGGTTATACGGGCTTCCAGGAGGATTACCCTCCCATATTACTACCCATCTCCTAGGGTTCATCGCCGGATTCCGTCCGCCCAATCCCCTGGCCTATAGCCGGGATGGCTTTAATCCATACGGAGATTACATCGGCCATCTGGAAATGGAGAACCAAGCCTTTAAATCCGTGCCGGCTTTGGGCAATCTCGACCAGCGGGCCTTGAACCGGTTCTTTCGGTTTGTGGAGTCTTGTGAGAAACAGGGGATCCTGGTGATCCTCTCCTATCCAAGCTATGAGGAAGCCTCTTTCACCGCTTCAACCGAGCTTATCCGTACCTTAGACGGGATCCTCAGAGAACGGATCCCGGTGATTTCCCGGCCTGAAACCTATTGCTTTCCCCGGGACTGGTTTTACGACACGGTCTATCACCTGAACAAGGAAGGCCGGCGGCAGCGTACCGAAGCCCTCCTGGGGGATATAGAACAGGCCGGACTTTTCCCGCTAAGCCCTTACGCACGGACTTCCGTTCCTTAAGAAAAAGCGGCGAGTTGTTATTTGGCGGGGGATAAGGCTGCTGCCCCGGCAGCAGTACGGCGCATCAGGTCTTTACGGTGGGCGTAGGCGGCCTTATCCATGGTTATGAGGGCTACCTTGCGGATAAGGCCCACACCCAGGGCAGCTTCCACTGCTGCGCTTGAGCCTCCTCCAGGAGTTGGCCCGGCGGATCCGAGCAAGCAGGTAAAATCCTGCAGACTTTTGTTGATGAGGCCCATCCTTTTCCTCCTTTCTTACTGCTCCCAGTATGGCTTCTTTGGCACCCTAGCAGAAAAAGCCCCCTGCCACAAGCCCTGCCTGAATGGATTCTAACCTATAGGGAAAGCCCTCTGTTTTTAGAACCCTTGATGCCAGGGTGTCAAAGGGCACGGCCATGAAGAATTCGACCAGATCCCTTACAAGACACAGAGGGTTCTATGCCTTCTCCCCAAAAGAATTTTTTGAATTTATTGAAGAAAACGGCCCATTTTCACTAAACAGCTTTTCCACCATAGGATTGGGTCAACATACCGTGAAAAATACCCTGGTTCTCATGCCCGGTCTATCCTATTTAAGGGTATAGATGATTCCTTGTTACATTGTATTACTCTTGTTATTTCAAATATAGCACAAAAATAAATATTTATACATAAATTATATTTCTTATGAATAATAATTCTTTACAAATGAAATAAAAATTATTGACTTACAAAAAAATATTTATTACTCTTTATGTAAAGAATCCTTTTGAAATATTAAGATAAGGAAGGTACCATGATAAACAGACATGCCGAAATCCTCGAGATTATTACGAAAAACCAACGTATCGAAGTTACTGCATTGGCCGCTCAGCTTGCGGTTTCTACCGTAACCATACGCAAGGAGTTAGCCGCCCTTGAAGAACAGGGCATTATTCGCCGGGAACATGGGTATGCGGTCATCGGATCCGTGGAAGATGTAGGCAGGCGTATGGCCTATCATTATGAGATAAAGCGGCGGATTGCCCAGGCCGCGGTGGAGACCATACAGGATGGAGAAGTGGTGATGATCGAATCCGGTTCCTGTTGCGCGTTCCTCGCTGAAGAGATAGCTCGGTGCAGACGGGATATTACGGTAATCACCAATTCGACCTTTATTGCCAATCATATCCGACACGCCCCGCATCTCAAGATCGTCATCTTGGGAGGAGACTATCAAACCGAATCCCAGGTCCTGGTGGGCCCGGTTACCCGCAAATGTGTGGAAGGGTTTTTTACGAAGAAGCTCTTTATTGGGATTGATGGGTTTTCCGAACAATTCGGTTTTACCAGCAAGAATCATCTTCGGGCAGAAATCGTACAGGCTATGAGCAAACAGGCACAGCAGCTTATCGTCTTAACGGTATCGGAAAAATTCTTGCATCACGGGGTGGTTGATCTGGTGAGGGCCAAGGATGTGTCGATCTTGTTTACCGATGATAATATTCCCGTGGAAAAAGAAACCTTTTTACGGGAAAACCAGGTTCAGGTCTATAAGGTACCTGCAAGCCTAAAAGGAAGTGATACGGTGAAACCAGGTACCTAAGTATCAGAGAAAACCGCTTGTAAACGGATCCGCTTACGAGTTGTGGAACCCTCGAAACACGAGGCGTTGCCTAGTGCAGGAGGAGGAATCACAAGCCCCTGGGGACTTTTCCACGGTACCAAGCAGCCTATCGCCCCATGGTACCGAAGATCCTGGAGCAGAAGGCCCAGGACTTGTAACCCTTAGATTGCTTTTTCACCATCTGACCTGGTGAGAAAGCCGCTGCTCTATAGGATCGGAGCAATTTTACTATAAGGAACATATTTATAGGATGAATCACAGAACTGTCATAAAGGCTCAGAAAATGAGTATGAACTATTTTGGCGAATTGAGTCCCCGGATGAAGAAGTTCCGGGAAGAACTCGTAGATGCAAAACCCTCCGTGTGTGTGGAACGGGCGCGGATCACCACCGAGACCTACCGGAAGAACCTGGATCAACCCCTGGTATTACGCCGGGCCTTGATGTACAAGAACGTCCTTGAGGGGATGAGCATCTTCATTGAACCTAAGACCTTACTGGCAGGAAACCACGCCTCCCGTAACCGGTCAGCGCCGATCTTCCCGGAATACGCTATGGATTGGGTCATCGCCGAGTTGGACCAGTTGGACCAGCGCGAGAAGGATCGGTTTTACATCACCCCTGAAGCCAAGGGGACCCTTCAGGAAATCGCCCCTTTCTGGGCGCACAATACCGTCAAGGATCGGGGAATGGCGGCCATGCCCACTGCTACCCGGATTTTCTATGACTTGGGTATCATCACGGCCGAAGGGAACCTCACCTCCGGAAATACCCATCTCGCGGTGGATTACCGCCGTATGCTTAATGAGGGTTTACGGGAATACCAAGAACGGGCAGAGCAGCACCTGGCCGCTCTTGACCTTACCGATTACCGGAACTTGGCCAAGTCGTATTTTTACCGGGCAGTGATCCTGGTGCTAGAAGCTACCCGGACCTTTGCCAAACGATATGCCGAGAAGGCCCTCTGTATTGCCCGGACCACCCAAGACCCCCAACGGAAAAAAGAACTCCTCCAGATGAACCAGATCTTAAACAAGGTGCCCTACGAAAAGGCGGAAACTTTTTACGAGGCGGTCCAGTCCCTGTGGCTGGTCCATCTATGCCTGCAAATCGAAAGTAACAGCCATTCCCTTTCCTATGGCAGGATGGATCAGTACCTTTACCCCTTTTATGTACAGGACCTTGCTGCAGGACGCATCACCGAGGAATCGGCCTGTGAACTGCTCAACAACCTCTGGCTTAAAACCTTCACCATCAACACCATCCGAAGCTGTTCTCATACCCGTTTTTCTGCGGGGAACCCGCTTTATCAGGATGTTACCATTGGAGGACACAACCTGGACGACCAGTCTCAGCCCCAGGATGGGGTGAACCCCCTGTCCTACCTCATACTCAAGAGTATCGCCCAGACCAAGCTGCCCCAGCCGAACCTAACCGTGCGTTACCACCGGGGCATGGACGACCGGTTCATGGATACATGTATCGAGGCAGTACGCTTAGGATTCGGGATGCCTGCCTTCACCAACGATGAGATCATCATTCCTTCCTTGATCAATAAAGGGGTGAAACCGGAAGATGCCTATGATTACAGCGCCATCGGCGGTGCGACAGTGGCGGTTCCAGGTAAATGGGGGTATCGTTGTACCGGCATGAGCTTTCTCAACTTCCCCAAGTCCCTGCTCATCGCCTTAAACGATGGGGTGGATACTCTGTCAGGAATGAGGCTTTGCCAGGGCGCAGGTCATTTCCGGGATATGCAGTCCTTTGACCAGGTGATGCAGGCCTTTGACCGGATCATCCGGGAATTTACCCATCAGGGTGTGATCATTGATGCGGTGGCGGACAGGGTTCTGGAAAAAGATACGGCGAATGTGTTCTGTTCTGCCCTCTGTGAAGATTGTATTGACCGGGGACGAGGTCTCAAAGAAGGAGGCGCGGTCTATGACTTTATCTGCGGCCTGCATGTGGGGATCGCCAACCTGGCGGATTCCTTGGCAGCCATCAAAAAGTGTGTGTTTGAGGATCACCTCATGACCCCTGGAGAACTCTGGGCCGCTCTGGAAGCCAACTTCGAGGGGCCTGAATATGAACAAATCCGTCGTCATGTGCTCAATGCCCCCAAGTACGGCAATGACGATGACTATGTAGATTCCCTCATCAGGCAGGCCTACGATAGCTACCTTGATGAACTGAAGAAGTACCATAATACCCGTTACGGCCGGGGGCCTATCGGCGGCAGCTACTATGCAGGGACCCCCTCGATTTCCGCCAATATCTCCCAGGGGGCAGGTACGAGCGCCACCCCGGACGGCCGCAAGGCCGGAGAACCCCTGGCCGGGGGCTGTTCCCCGGTTCACCGCATGGACCGGCAGGGGCTTACCGCGGTATTTAAGTCCGTGTCCAAGCTCCCCACTGAAGAAATCACCGGAGGGGTCCTTTTAAACCAACACCTTAAGCCCCAAATGCTGGAACAACGGGAGGATCGAAAAAAGCTCATTTCCCTTATCCGGGCCTTCTTCAATCGGCTCATGGGATTCCATGTTCAGTTTACCCTCGTTTCCCAGGAAACCCTCAGAACAGCCCAGGCACATCCTGAGCAGTATCAGGACCTTATGGTTCCGGTGGCCGGGTACAGGGCGTTCTTTACCCTGCTTTCCAAGGAAATACAAGACCACATCATTGAGCAGACCGAGCAGGTCTTGTAGCAATCGCTTCTTTAATCAAGGTATAGCTTCTGCAGCAAGGGGCTGGTACTACGGTGGACGTGCAGCAAACCAGGAAGAAAACCAAACGAATACTGCACCTCATCGGGCAGCAATCCAGGGGAAAACTACGGAAAAGACCCTCGGGTGTTACCGGGAAGCGCTGGGCTTTCCCGGTGCCTTTCAGCGGTATCCCGGGGAATGGGCAGGGTCCGGCCAATCAGTGGCGTGGGCCATGGATTTCGTTTATGGACCTTGCAGGTCCGGTACCGTAACACAGCCGTCAGGGAGGATAAGAATCT
The DNA here is from genome assembly GCA_031259215.1 of Treponema sp. Taxonomy (GTDB): domain Bacteria; phylum Spirochaetota; class Spirochaetia; order Treponematales; family Breznakiellaceae; genus JAIRLU01. The sequence continues at coordinate 6,996 of JAIRLU010000028.1, forward strand.
TCGGTACCTGCACCCCCCGAGCTTTCGCTTGGACCAAGGCCTCATCCAGCGCTGCCTGGGGCGACAAGGCCGGGGCTATGAACATACTGGTAAGCCGCTCCGGGGATAGTTCCGTAACCGCCTTGATGGTGGCCCGAGCTGAAACCGCTGCCATCTTGGCTGCCTTGTGGTAGCCCAGTTTGTACCCGGCTTGGATGCGTGCCAGGGCATCTTCTGGACTTGCGGCTTGAGCCAAGAGCTTGGCATAGGCCTCATCTCCAATACCGTCCCGACAGGAAGAAACCAGAATGAGGGTTCCCCCGTCTTTTAAGGCAACCGCGGCATTATCTATGGCCTTTTGGGATTGATAGAGATCGATGTCCATAGGGAATTTGGCCACCGATACCACAATATCCGCCTGAGCAGGGACCGGTACACAGAAAATCTTCCGGGCGCTTGCTACTGCTGCATAGAAAGAGGTCAACAAATCTCCTGCAGTGGCAGCGGCTACCTGTTGTTCCTTGTCCAGTACGGTCATCAAGGAAAACACCGGCACGTGGATCAGGGGAAGCGCGTCCATCATATCTTCATGAACCGGATTCTTCTCCAGGGCGAGGGATCGGGCCGCGGGGGACAGCGCCTGACGGTGATTGGCCTCAATGGTACGGTAGGCGGCAATCCCCGGTAAGAAAGCCTTACGGCCGCCGGTAAACCCTGCGAAGTAATGAGGCTCCACACTGCCGGTAATGATAATCCGGTCCGCTTCAAAGAGCCGTTTATTAAGAACGATGGGAGTTCCATTCCGGGTACATCCCAGTTCAACCATATCCTCGTCTTTTCGTGCGTCATGGTGAACGCAGTGGGGTCTGATTGCTGGATAGAGGCTGCCGAGGATCTGTTGGTACTCCTGCTCAGTAGGGCCCCGGTGAGCTCCGGTGGCAACCAGGAAGGTGATGCGTTCAGTATCCAGGCATGCCTTCCGGCATACGGGGAGGAGGGCCTGGAGCATACGTTCTGTGGGAGTCGGGCGGGTGGCGTCATTGATGATACACAGGAGGCGTGTAGCCCCGTGCAGGAATTGTTCCAATGCCAGGGCGTGATCCGATTTACCTGGTCCTAGAGGATGAGCCAGGGCCTCCTGTATCAAAGCCTCTGGGGTTCCTGTTGTTTCCGCTTCCTGCGGTTCTGCCACGGTCAAGAGGTTTTCTTGAGGAAATTTGAGGGGTAATTGCCTATCCAAATAGGGCAATGTCATAAAAAAGGGAGCAAAAGATGGCATATAGGTTCCTTTCTATACCATAGTAATACCAAGAGGGGATTTTATCAAATCCTAGGACTCTCGCAGGTGGCGCCCCTTATGGCGTGTTGTTCTCTTTTATGGACCTGTCCTAAAGTTTGTGTAATTGGTCAATCGGTGGTAGCAATACCGAAGGAGCAGACATTTTTCTTTCCGCCATCTTGTCTAACCTGCCTGTGAGGCAGCAAGATTCCCTATCCCACGGCTACCGGCAGTTATTTCTGTGAGGGTACAGGGGTTGAGACCACTCACCTCCATCTGCTGCCGAGGTTCAGAATGTGTAGAATTACCCCCCTCCCCAAATTTCCACTGCATAAAGCTTAATTAGGCACACGGATAAAATTTCTTTTTTTCGTAACATAACCACAAGGCTCAGATTTCTCTTGTACCTGCTGCTGCGGCCACTGGCAGAAGCAAACAGCGTGCGATTGAGAGAGACAAGTCATGTGGAAATTGAATAACAAATTGGATAGTTTTCAAGCAATTTGTGTAATGAGTACAGTATTTTTTTATCTTCATTTTTTAAACTTATTGTATTATAATCGATTTAATAAAGTTATTAAAATTTAATTTACCCCGTCGTTGTGCCGACGGTTGCCGTATCCAAAATTTATAAACAACAGGATGCAGAAATAAAAATAATTAATGCGTCATGTACACGGAATTAATAAATATATAAATGTTAATCAGAAAATTAAGTGAAACGCAAATATATACTCGTATTTTAACAAAACACGTCTCGAACAGAACTGCATTCTAAAATATGTATTTTGTATTTTATCACTTAATGGAATAATAAGATGAGTTCCATCTAGGTCTAGGTCTTCTTGGTGGCCTCTTTCCTT
>JAIRLU010000119.1 GCA_031259215.1 Treponema sp.
GGTTGAACGACAGCATCTGGAACTTATACAGAAAGAAATGGAATATCAACATTCCGGTAATGTGAGGGATGAGTCGGTACAGTCTATCGGGAACCAGTTTGGACCGCAGACCCTGATCTATGGCAAAATGACCCGGCTTGGCAGCGTATATCGGCTGGTCGTTTATATGACGGATGTGGAGCAACCGGTTACCAGCATACGGTCAGCGGCGGTGCTTCTCGATCAGCCTTTTGTCGGGCTGTTGGAAGAACCCTCCGGCGGCAAAGCGGGAGTAAGCATGGCCAAGGCCCTCTACTCCGGCGCAGGCAACCCGTGGCGCTTCACGGTACAAACGGACAGAAGGGACGGTGATTATCACGACGGCGATTATATAACCTTGCGTATCTATTCTGAAAAGGACGCATATTGATGTAAAGGGCAACACGCAAGTGATTTACCCGGTTTCACCGCAGGACAACAATTTTATCACCGCCGGAAAAACCTGGCAGATTCCTGATAATACCCGATTCAGGATGACCAAGCCATACGGTACGGTTTAATTAAAACAAAATGGCCTATCAATCCCCTATTACGCTATATGAGACCATTACGGATACTGAAACAGGGGGGGTGGTACGAAATCCGCACCTGCATCAACAACCAGGAACCCTTGTTCCGCAGGTATAAGGCCCGTGCGATGTTTGCCCGGGTGTTCCATGAGACGACCATTAGGTTTGTCTTTACGATCCGCGGGCTGCGTCTTGAGGATGGTATGCTTAGGTTTTATATCAGGCCTCAGGATGGACAGGAGCTTCCCGCCATTATGAAGTGGCTGAAGCAGACCTTTGCCCAGCGGTACAACCGGCAGGCAGGGAGGAGTGGCCATATCTGGGGAGACCGGTATTGGTCCAGGATAGTGGAGGGAGAACCCCCTGAAGATGAGGTGTGGGAGGAGGCTTTAAATACCGGGGTCAGACCCTATGGCGGAAGAAACGAAGATCATCCCTCTTTTCCTCTCATGTTTCCCTTTCCTATGGCCCCTGCTCCGGGATAAACGCGGCAATCCGCCCGGTATTTTCGTATCATCCATCTTTCCCGTTCCTGGCTGAAGCGTCTATAGGGAAAAATCCGCTCTAAAACACAGTTAGCCCAGGGCTTGGATTAGCCCCAGGGCTTTACTCCCAGGGGACCGGATCTAAAAACCTCCCGTATTTTTGGCAGATCTGGCTGCTAATATTTTCGCAATATTTCCAGGGGCCGCAGTTTCCCGGCTCGGCGTGCAGGAATCCAGGAAGCGAGGATGGAACTGAAGATGGTAAAAATCCCGATGAGGACCACCGCGGTCCAATCAATAATAATAGGAATGGTTTCTAGGTAGTACCCAGGGTCCAGGATTTTGACCTCTTCTTTCCGGAAGATTCGGGAAAAAAAGCCCAAGACCCCTTCCAAGCCATGAATAATACCGTTGATAGTACTCCCCAAGAACAGCCCTGCCCCAATGCCGATGATTGCCCCGGTCAACCCGGTCAGAAAAGATCCCCAGAGAAAGATCCCGCTAGTAGCCCTGGGACTTGCCCCAGCAGACTTGAGGACTGCGATGTCTCGCTGCCGTTCAATCACCAACATGGAGGTGGCAGAAGATACGTTCACTGCCGCCACCAGTACGATGAGGGCCATGATAAAGAGTAAGAGCTGTCGGGTGGATTCATAGGAACGGTACTGGGATTGCTGGAGTTCCTTCCAGGTGTACACGCTGTACCCGGATCCCAAAAACTCCCTCAGGAATGGGGCCATGCTATCGGCCTGGCGGTAGGGGTCCTGCATCTTGACCATGAGGTATGATGAGGATACGTCCGAGGGGAGGATCTTTTTACCTGCTTCGTAGCCGATGATACACCAGAGGGCATCCAGTTCCCGGTATCCCGAGGAGATGATCCCCCGGACCGTAAAAGGGGTCATCCGGGGTATGGTTCTACCTTCAGAACTAAGCCGGATGGTCATGATTCGGATAGTATCCCCAACGCCCACCTGGAGGGACCCGGCCAAGGCTTCCCCTAAGAGTACATCCTGGTCAGCGGTAATCTTTGCCTCCCCTGCCACAGTAACCAGGTAAGCCCTGCTTCCCGGATCCTCCCAGAAAGAGGCTTCGATTGCCCGGATGGTCCCGCCGGTTTTCCCTTGTTTACCCACCAGCACCCCCAAGCCGTGCTGTTCAGCCCACACCCCCCGAATACCTTCCAGGTTCTCAAGAAGAGGAACGACCGAGTCGATCTGCCCGGGATTTCTGAAATTATAGACCTGTAAGTGGCCGGTTCCCAGCTCTAGGTACCGGTCGGTGATCCCTCCAATCATGCCATCCGCCACGATGAGGGTAACGATGATAGGGACCAGGCTCAAGGCGATCCCCGTTGCCGCACCGCGAAGGTACCGGCCTCCCTCATGGGCTCGGCCCAAAAGGTACCGCAAGGCAATGAAGAAGCCTGCCCCGCCCCTCATGGCTGCCTCTCTGCCGGATACCGCGTCTGCTCAGGCCCGATGAGGCTCCCTCCCTCAAGGGTATACCGGTACAGGGCCCTGCGGGCCACGGTTTCATCGTGGGTAACCACCATGAGGGTCTTACCCCGCTTCTCCGCTGCCCCATAAAGGAGCTCTGCTACGGCGGCGCTGTTATCCGGGTCCAAATTACCCGTGGGTTCATCTGCCAAGATCAGATCCGGATCATTTACCAAAGCCCGGGCCACGGCAACCCGCTGCCGTTCTCCTCCGGAAAGGGCCGAGGGGAAATGGTGGAGCCGGGCATCTAGGTGTACCTCCTCAAGGAGGATCCGGGCTTTTTCCAGAGCCGCCTTTTTCTTCATCCCTGCCATATAGGCCGGGAGCATCACGTTTTCCAGGGCCGTAAAGTCCTTCAAAAGATAATGAAACTGAAAGATGAAACCCACCCGGTCCCGTCGGTACCCGGAAAGGCTGCTTTCTGAAAGACCCGTAATGTCCGCGCCAGCGACTTCCACAGCCCCCCCGTCGCAGCGGTCAAGCCCTCCGAGAATATTAAGGAGGGTGCTCTTGCCGCTGCCGCTCTGACCGCTCACTGCCACGGTGCTTCCCTGGAGGACCTCAAAACTGATGCCCCGGAGAATATGCAGGGTTTCCGTGCCGGAGGTATAATCTTTTACCAGGTCCTTCACCGCTACCAGCAGCTTACTCATACCGTAACACCTCCGCCGGCCTCGTCCGGGAAACCTTTCCCGCGGCAAACCAGGCCGCTAACAGGGCAGACAAAAAACCAAAGAGGTATATCAGAAACACCTCCTGAGGTATGATCCGGGAAGGAATCTCTTTAATATAAAAAACCGCTGGTGAAAAGATCGCGAAGTCCTCTAGATTCGGGGAATGTCCCATGAGTACACCGGTCAAGGCATTCAAGCTATGGATGATCCCATTCACCCCGGCTTCGAGGAACGTAAAGCACTGGCTGATATGGGTAGCAATCAAAAGCCCTAAGGCCATACCAATCCCTGCTCCGGTAAAACCGATGATAAACCCGTCCCAGACAAATACCAGCCGGACTGCCCGTTCCCCAGCACCCAAGGCTCGAAACAAACCTATCTCTTCCCGCCGTTCCAGAACCATCCGTCGCTGAGCCTGGAAGATGTTGAGGCCTACTACGATAAAGATAAGTCCCACCACCACAAACATGAGGAGTTTTTCCGTACGCAGGGCCCCAAAAAAGGCCCGGTTATACGCTCGCCAGCTTTTCAAGACCACCGGTTCTCCTGGAAAGGAGGCGAAGACCGGGCGGATCAGCCCCAATGCCCGGCTATCCTGCCAGCGGTTTCTGAGCTTGATCCCCAAGAACAGGGCCCCTCCTCCCAGGGCTTCTGCGGTATCCAGGTTGATAAAGCCCCAGCCCAGATCGTATTCATAGAAGCCGGAACGAAAAATACCCCTTACCGTGAGATAGGAATCGGTAGCAGTAGCAGAGACCGCCGGATCATCCCCTAAGAGGCCGGCCACGGAAACCAGGGTAATCTCATCCCCCAGCCCTACAAAAAGACGCCTGGCTAGTTCCACTCCTAGGAGGATGGAACCTTCTGTACTCAGGTCAAAGGAACCGGCTTCGAAAACCAACTTTTCCGCCATACCCCGATCTTGTTCCAGCACATCCGGAGGGATCCCTCGGATGAAGGCCACCTGGGGCCCTCCTCGGTTTCCTCGGATAAGCCCATGAAATTCCCGCAAGGGAGTAACTGAGTCAATCCCGGGAAGGTCCCTTATGGAGGGAATGGCATCCTGCAGGGCATTGGGATCCCCTGCTTCAGGAACCGGCTCCTCTACCCTGATATGGTATGAAGCAATTTCCAGAATACTTTCGATAAAGCCTAGTTGAAAACCGTTCATTACCGCCAGTATTACGGTCAAGGCCAGTACCCCGGTAGCGATGCCTAACACTGCCAGAATCGGGGAAGGAGACTTCCCACGCTTCCTGGATACATACCGGGAGGCCACAAAGCCGATCCATCGCACATGGGGTAACGTGCCTCCTTCCCAGAGCGGTTTCTGTACTATCGCACTGCGTTTCACCTCGGTTCCTTTTTATAGATTATGGGAGGCCGAAAGCCCCCAGGGGATAGACCCCCTCTGTTTAAGGACGGACCCGTTCTTCCGATATTTTACGGCCATCTTCCCAGATAGCCCGGAGGACTAAGCTCCCGTTCATATATAACTCTTCGATTTCCTGACCCTTATCCCGGCGCACAAGCCGCTCCAAGACCCCGTTGAGGTAATTCCGTTCCAGGATACGGTCCCCTGCTTCATCGTAGGTATATTCAATGCGCCGTTCCTCCTCTCCGGCTTTCCAGTCTACCGAAGTCAGCCGATCCCGGTTCCATGTATTGTGGGTCTCCCTCAGAATGGTCCCGGCTTCATCCTGCATGATCTCGGTTACTATCCGTCCCCGCTCATCCGTGGTGTATACCACTCGATCACCGGCATGAGCGGCCTCCAGGGAAAGGTCCTGCATGAATTCCGAACCATACGCCGTACTGGGGCTGACAAAAGCCTTTTTTTGTTCTTCCACTGCTGCTTGAAGGCCAAGATGGGGAAAGGGTAAGCGGGTTAAACCGGTGTCCTCCGTAGAAACCTCCTGATGATACACCCGCTCCACTGCCCGCAGGGCATGGGAACGGCTATACCGGTAATAATCGCTCAGCACCAGTTCAATCTTTTCACCTACGGTTCCGGTTCCAGGGGATTCGTCTTCCTCTTCCTCTTGCGCTTCCTCAATAGGGGCAGGCGTTTTGAGCCGGATTTCCGCTCGAACAAGCAGTTCTTGCCTATAGAAGTAGGTGGTGATGGTTTCAGTACCTTCTTCGGCAAAGTGGTGTTCTTCCATAAGCAGGCTACTTCCATTAAGAAAATCATAGATTTCGATGAACCCGGTAAACCGGGGTTTTTCAGGAGTAGGTTCCGCAGGCTGCTCTTCTGAAGCAGGGCTAGGCTCATTTTCCTCATCAGGTTCTGTTACGGGAATAAGCATCAAAGAGGAAACCAGCATGGTCTTCCCCTGCTCATTTCTGAAGATCCATTGCCGCCGGGATTCCTCCCCTTCTTCATAGAGGGTGTGCAGTTCGATTCGGTATGAAGACCGGTAATAGGCTTGTAAAGGTTCGGGAAGATCCCAGGCAGCCATGAACTCCACTGAAAGGCAGTAGGGATTTCGCAATGCTGCCATCCGGGAGGGAATGCCTTCTAAGATCATTCCTGCCGCATTGGAACGATACCAATCCACGGGGGCAGCGTCTCTGGTTGCGGTCATAAGCAAGACCAGCACCAGTCCATACCCGCTACGCAAGGCCGACAAATTCCCGGACATAGTGGTGGGGATCAAAGGGATGTATATCCGGGTATTGTTCCCCGGTACAGATAAACATGACCGGCACCTTGAGCTCCTCGGCCAGGGAAAAAACCACCCCTCCCTTTGCGCTGGAGTCGTATTTAGTCAGGATAATCCCGTCCAGCGCAACCGCTTGATGAAAAGTTGCAGCCTGAACCAGGGCATTCCTGCCGGTGGTAGCATCCAACACCAGCCATTTGATATACCGGGCCCCTGCGGCCTTGGATTCTACTACCCGATCTATCTTCTTTAATTCCTCCACCAGCGTGGATTTGGTATGCATCCGGCCTGCGGTATCCGCAATGATCAGGTCCCCGCCCCCTGAACGAGCCGCTTCAATGGCGTCATAGATCACTGCTGCAGGATCACCGCCGTGCTTATGGGCCACTACCCGCACCCCAAGCCGCTCTCCGTGGATTTTAAGCTGATCAATCGCCGCGGCCCGGAAGGTATCCGCTGCAGCGAGGATCGGTTTTTTATGCTGGGAACGATACCGATCCGCTAATTTAGCTGCAGTAGTGGTTTTTCCCACCCCGTTCACCCCCAACAAGAGGATCATCTGTAAAGTCCCTTCGGGTATATCCAGGGAAACAATCCTGCCCTGTCCTGGTTCTCGGAGCAGATCTTCCAGCAGTTTGGCTAAACTCTGGCGTACCCCCTCGGCTTCGGTGATCTTTTCTTTTTTACAAAGGCTCCGTAAGATCTCCACGGTCTTGTAGGCCCCGGCAGCGCCAAAATCACCTTCTACCAGGAGATCCGTCAATTCTTCAAACAATGATTCGGAAACCACATGTTGGATACCAAAAAATTTCTTTAAGCGTTGGGCAAAGCTCCCCATGATCATGATCCTTCTTTTTTCTTCTACTCCTGTTTGACTAGGACGGTCGCCCCTTCACCACCGGTCCTTATATACCGGAATATACGGTAAAAGGTTTCCGCTAAAGCCACACCTGCGGCGATACTCGTTCCGATGGCAATATAATACCGGGTAAGCGCCCCATCGTACAAATCAGGGTTACCGGTCCTATTGTAGGCGTTTATATGAGCAGTGGCTATACCGTTTATGACAAAGGCCACAGGCAAGGCTATCCAGAATCTTCCATAGGCACCGTACAGACGCCTTCGGGATTTTTCTACCCGTTGTTCCTCTGCGCTGTGGATTGGTTTTGGTTTTAAAGTCAGGGGGGCCTGGCTTGTTTCGGTCTGTTCCCTTCCCTGGATGATCACCGATGCCGCCGCTCCTTCGGTAGTTTCAATCTGGAAATGTTCCAATGCGGTGCGGGGTATTTCTACCGGTAAAGGGGTTTCTCCCCGATAGAGCGCCCCTTGATACACCTTGGCTTCCCCAGGAACCGTTATGGTAAGGGACCTTTTGCTCAAAGGTTGTAAATTAATATACAACTCTGCCAGCTCCCCCTCAGTAAGGTCCAAAGACATGCTCAGAGGCTTATAATTATCCGCAAAACTCTCAATGTCTATTGAACCAGGAGGATATTCCCGAGGACCTACTGCACCCCGGCCTGCAAAAGACCCGTCTACCAAGAGGATGGCCTCTTCCGGCTTGGTATGTACCAAAAGGGACGCAGGCGGCGCTTCAGAAACCACTGCTACAAGTCTATTGGCCAATTCATCCACTGCCTGGACCATATTTTCACTGGAAAAAATACTGCTGTCCTCATACTGAAAGGAGCCGGTATAACGGGTGTATAGTTTCAAGCTGATATATAAGCGGCCATGAAATGCCCCGATAGTCCCGGCAAGAAAAGCATCGGCCTTTTGGTTGACACAAAACCGGTATTCTCCCCCAGGCTTGGGCGGCAGCGGAAAGGTACCTTTTAAGGTATCATCGGTAAACTTAAAAACCGGTCTCTCCGCAATAAGGGGCACCTCTGCTTCAGCCTTGCCCAGGGCTTCTTCAAGTTTCTCGATATCCTTCTCAAGGGTCTTGAGGGTCTTTCGGTATTTCCACGGAGGATCCCCTCCAAAGAGGAGCTTGTCCCGTTCTTCTCGTTTTGCCACCAGGGTTTTAGCCGCCGCAGCCTGAGACTTGGACCACGCGTAATGGGTATAATAGAGGTATTCTTCAGAAGGCCGGATCCGATGATCCACTTTTTTCAAGGCTTCCACGAGGTTTCGGGTCATGACTTCCCCTAAGAGCTGCTGGGAATGGGGAAGGGAAGAAACATCCAAGGCCGTTACCGATAACACCCATTCCCTGTTCTGCGTCGGATAAGGCTCTCCAGCATCGGTCTTGCCCCGCCCGTGAACTTGTCCGCATACAAGCCAGAACAAGGGAATAAGCAAAAAATAAGCCCTCCTTAGAACCGGCATATCCCTGCACCTTAGATCTGGGAATTCCAGGCAAAACGCAAGTATTCCTCGATAAACAAATCGATATCCCCATCCATGACCGCTTGTATATTACCACTCTCCGTCTTAGTCCGGTAATCCTTAACCAGGGTATAGGGTTGGAAGACGTAAGAACGGATCTGATTCCCCCAAGAAATATCCTTTTTTTCCTGGGCAAACTTTTCATGTTCCTTTTCTTTTTCCTGCCGGTAATAGGTATAGAGCCGGGCTTTGAGTATACTCATGGCAATGGCCCGGTTTTTGATCTGGCTTCGCTCATTTTGGCAGGCCACCACGATTCCCGTGGGGAGGTGGGTAAACCGGACCGCACTGTCTGTCTTGTTGATATGCTGCCCTCCGGCCCCTCCTGAACGGTAGGTATCCACTCGGAGATCTTCCGGTCTAATGATTACTTCTACGGAATCGTCGATTACCGGAAAAATATATGCCGAAGCAAAGGAAGTATGCCGCTTGGCATTAGCGTCAAAGGGAGAAATTCGGACCAGCCGGTGTACCCCGGACTCGCCTTTGAGATAACCATAGGCATAATCCCCTCCGATCCGGGCAGTCGCGGACTTGATACCCCCTTCAGCTTCCAGATGATCCACCTCTTCTATGGAAAATCCCTTTCGCTCCGCCCACCTAAGATACATACGGTAGAGCATCTGAGACCAATCGCAGGCTTCCGTGCCTCCTGCACCGGAATGGATGGTAAGGAAACAACCGTTTTTATCCACCTCACCACCCATGAGTTCAAAAATATGCTGCTTTTTATAGCGAACGCTGAGTCCCTCGAGGGTTGTTTCGATTTCCGCATCATGAGACTCGTCTTTGGCTTCTGCAGCCAGTTCATAGAGTACAACCAGATCATCGATCTCCGTTTGCAGGCTTTTCCAGGGTTCATACCGACCCTTGAGGGTCTTGAGTTCCCCCATGAGTTTTTCCGCCTGCCCCGGATCTTTCCAAAAGTCTGGGTCTTCCGCTTTTTTTTCCAGTTCCCCTATGCGCCGTTCAAAGGAAGCGTCCTCAAAGACGCCTCCAGGTTTCATAGATTTGAGCCCTCAAGCTTTCAATAGGGGCACCTAATTCAGATAACAACATAGCACCTTCTTTATAGTTCCTGCTGCAACGGGTTTATACCGGCAAGCCTCTGGATTTACCGCTCTGATAATTCCGCAAGGGGGATGGGCTTAGGGGAATCATCTGCACCCTCAACCCGGGCAAGCTCTTCCATGAGTTCTTTACCCCTCCTGGAGAGTTTAGTGGGGATCTGAATCATGAATTTGATATAGAGATTCCCCCGCCTTCCCCCTGGACCTGCGGGAATCCCTTCATCCCGGATCCTGAGCATTTTACCATTTTGGATCCCCGGAGGTACTTTGACTTTAATGGTTTTCCCGTCGAGGGTCATGACGTGAATATCCGCTCCCAGGGCCGCTTGGCTTATGGAAATGGGTACCGCACAATACAAGTCCATGTCTTGGCGTTCAAAATATTCGTGGGATTTAACCCGGAAGAACACGTAGAGGTCTCCTGGAGGGCCTCCATTGGGACCGGTATCTCCCTGCCGAGGGATAAGCACCCGCTTGCCGTTTTCTACCCCTGGGGGGACCGTAACCATGATCTTTTGGCGTTTCTTTTGCGTCCCCGAGCCATTACATTCCTTACAGGGATGTTCGATGATATACCCTTCCCCCCCACAGTTTGGACAGGCAGAAGCCACGGAAAAAAATCCCTGACTATGACGTACCTGCCCAGAACCGCCGCAGGTGGAACAGACCTTCTTGCCTGTACCGCTGGAGGCTCCGGTTCCTTTACAGACCGGACAAGCCTCATTCCGAGAGTACTGGATCTCTACTTTGGTACCGAACACCGCATCTTTAAACGATATATCCACGTCATAGCGGAGATTAGCCCCTTGCCGAACCCCATTGCCGCCGGAGGAACGACGGCCGCTGCTGCCGCCAAAAAAGGTATCGAAGATACTGGAAAAATCCCCAAAAAGATCCCCAAAGTCGCGGAACGCAGATGAAAAATCCTGCTGCCCCCCCATACCTTCAACTCCGGCAAACCCAAATTGATCGTAGGCAGCTTTTTTCTGATCATCCGAAAGAATTTCGTATGCCTCGGTAGCTTCCTTAAATTTCTCTTCCGCTTCTTTGTTACCCTGATTTTTATCCGGGTGATATTGAATGGCCAACTTCCGGTATGCCTTTTTTATATCGTCTTTGGTAGCGCCCTTCTGTACTCCCAGGACTTCGTAGTAATCACGCTTTGCCACAATAACACCCTTTTTACGTTAATAAACTTCATTACAATTCCCTTACTTCCCTGATTTTACCTGACGCAAGAATTGCAAATGAAGGCCTTGCTATTTGTCATCCACCACTTCGTAATCCACATCTTCCGCTCGCTTGGTATCAGCGCTATCCTGAGCAGAACCACCTCCTGCAGCATTAGAACCGGGCTGCTGCCCTGGCTGAGCCCCTGTCTGCTTGTATACCTCTTCTGCAATCTTGTAGGATACTTGTTTCAGGGTTTCGGTTTTATCTCGGATGGCCTGAACCTCGGCCCCTTCCAAGGCCCGCTTGAGGTCTGCAATGGCTTCCTCTGCCTTGGCTTTATCCGCGGCGTTGATCTTATCCCCGAGGTCTTTGATGTTCTTTTCGGTACTGTAGATCATGGTGTCCGCTTCGTTCCGGACTTCCGCCCGTTCCCGTTCCTTCCGGTCTTCTTCGGCGTGGAGTTCCGCTTCCTTAACCATACGGTCAATATCCGTATCCGAAAGGCCTGAAGAACTTTCAATACGGATCTTCTGTTCCTTACCGGTTCCTAAATCTTTGGCAGATACATGCACAATACCATTGGCGTCAATATCAAAAGCCACCTCTATTTGGGGTATGCCCCGAGGCGCAGGAGGGATGCCTACCAGATCAAACCGGCCTAGGGTACGGTTCTGATTGGCCATTTCCCGCTCTCCTTGCAGTACTTGAATAGAAACCGCGGTCTGACCATCAGCAGCAGTAGAGAAGATCTGACTTTTCCTGGTGGGGATGGTGGTATTCCGCGGGATGAGCTTGGTCATGACCCCTCCCAAGGTTTCAATCCCCAAGGAGAGGGGGGTTACATCCAGGAGCAGCACATCTTTGACATCTCCCCCCAAGATACCTCCCTGGATTGCCGCGCCAATGGCCACTGCCTCGTCAGGGTTGACCCCCTTATTGGGTTCTTTCCTGAACAGGTCCTTGACGATCTGCTGTACCGCGGGTATCCGGGTAGAACCTCCTACCAGAATGATCTCGTCAATCTGGTCTGCAGTGAGTCCCGCATCGGCGAGGGCCTTTTTGCAGGGCTCTTTGGATCGTTCCAAGAGGTCTGTGACCATCTGTTCAAATTTCGCCCGGGTAAGGGTTTTTTGCAGGTGCTTAGGCCCTGATTGATCCGCGGTAATAAAGGGAAGGTTCACCTCAGTGGTCTGCATCGCAGAAAGCTCGATCTTGGCTTTCTCAGCGGCTTCCCGGAGGCGCTGCAAGGCCATACGATCCTGCCCAAGGTCTATAGCAGTATCTTTCTTAAATTCTGCAATGAGCCATTCCATGATCCGGCGGTCAAAATCGTCCCCTCCCAGATGGGTATCCCCGTTGGTGGACTTCACTTCAAAGACCCCTTCCCCCAGTTCCAGAATAGAAATGTCGAAGGTACCGCCTCCCAGATCGTACACCGCAATGGTTTTTTCTTTTTTTTGGTCCTTGTTAAAGCCGAAGGCCAAAGACGCTGCAGTGGGTTCGTTGATAATACGCTTAACTTCAAGGCCTGCAATCTTCCCGGCGTCTTTGGTAGCCTGCCGTTGCGCATCGTTGAAGTAGGCCGGCACAGTGATTACCGCTTCGGTAACCGCTTCCCCGAGGTAATCTTCCGCGGTTTTTTTCATTTTTTGCAGAACAAAGGCGGATATTTCTTGGGGAGAATACTTTTTCCCGTCAATATCCACCCGTACATCATCCCCCTGTTCTACCACTCGATAGGGGACCAATTTCATTTCATTGCCAACCTCAGAATACCGGCGCCCCATGAACCGTTTAATAGAATAAATCGTGTTCTCCGGGTTCGTGATCATCTGGTTTTTTGCCGGTTGACCGATTACCCGTTCACCTTTACTGGTAAACCCGACAATAGAAGGGGTGGTCCGTCCACCTTCAGAATTCTGAATAACGATGGGTTCGCCCCCCTCAAGCACCGATACGCATGAGTTTGTGGTTCCCAGATCGATTCCAATTATTTTACCCATATATGATAAACTCCTTTACCCATTTTTCTATAAAAAATAGAAAAATATAATTATGCCATCCTAATAAATATACTAAAAAATCATTTAGTTGCGATCATCCACTCCCTATCCTGTATAATTATGAGGGATTTTCCGCGGATCCCCTATCTTCGTTAGGCTCGGCCTTTTCCGGTTCCCTATCGGCCCCGGGATGCTCAGGCATCAAGACCTTTACCTTAGCGCTCCTGACGATCCGATCCTTTAAGGTATACCCTTTAATGAAATCTTCCTTTACCACCGGCTCGTGTATATCGGGAGATTTCTCCATCATGATCGCTTCATGCCGATTGGGGTCAAAGGGTTCTCCGGTGGAATCGAAGCGTTTGAGTCCCCACTTGTTCTCCAACTGAGAAGACAGGCGCTTTTCGATCATGCTGATCCCTTCGTAAAACACGGTGAAGTCTGCAGCAGTCTTCTGGGAGGCATCTGCCGCCTTGCTGGCCCGCTCAAAATCATCAATGATGGGGATGAGGTCCAAAAGCAAGCTTTGATTTGCAAAATCAATGGCTTCCTGTTTCTCCCGGTTCATACGCTTACGGAAATTCTCAAATTCTGCGGCTTTGCGTAGATTCTGATCCTTAAGCTCGGCGATCTGCTCTTCCGCATGCTTGAGTTTTTCCTCTGGAGTGAGGTTCTCAGTTGGTTCTACAAGCCCTTGTTCGTCCTGAGCAGGTTCAGGGGTAAGGGGATCGGGGGCGGCTTCCGCTGCCTGTTCTGGATGCGGATCTGCTTCGTGATAATGAGCACCATGTTCTGTTGACATAACCATTCACACCTTTTTTATGAATTCTGGATACTTGGTATAGCCTGGTGAAACATATACACCCTAAGGCGTACTATTGCGGGGGTTTAAACCCGAAGGCCGTTTAAGTCTCTCAAAGTAATACTTATTAAAAACATACTTAACCAGCGCTATAAAGGTCAAGAAAATTTTGTTACTAGGCAGTATAAACCTTCGGACGGGCAGGCAGCGGTTTCCGTATAAAGCCAATGGAGGTGGGGGTGGGGGATACCTATCCACAGGAAAACCTTAAAACCCTTATCAGGAACAAAACGATCCACTACCAAGGTAAGGGCACATCCCGCCCAGGTCCAGGGAAGCAAAGGGAAGATGCATTTCCAGTCCCCACTGCGACGGTATAGAGGGGCCGAAAGACCCCGCTCCGCGGAAGTTTTCTCGTATTTACCTGGTACTTAAAGCCCATACCCTAGTATTACCTTGTGAGGTATGTATATATACTGATCCTATGATTCTATATGATCCAGATCTCATACAAACCTATACTGATTACGGTATCATGCTCCCGATTTCCCCTAGCCGGGCACCGCGGATCATTGATTTTCTAACCCATGCCGGAGTCCTTGGCATAGATCCCCTCAAACCGGTTTTCGATTGTCCTGGAGCCCGCCGCTTCCTAGGAGCGTCTCCGGAGCCGCTCATAAACCGGAAGGATCTGGAACGGGTTCATCAAAAGGAGTTCATTGCTCGGTTGTACCAAGAGGGCCCAGAAGGTTCCCAAGGACTGCTGAAAGCCCTACTCCATACCTATGAGCTTATAGATAGCCAGGGACGGCCTCACCGTTATGAACCGGATCGGGCAGTGAAGCCTTTGGTAGCGCTGTTTCACCTTACGGTAGCCCAGGTCGAAGGCACCTACTTAGCCTGTCGGCTTGCCTTAAAGCAGGAAGACCCTAAACCAGGGTTCTGTTATTATCTGGGCGGAGGTATGCATCACGCTCGGTATGACCAAGGGGCAGGGTTTTGTCTTATCCATGATATCATGATTGCAGCTCGGAAATTGCAGGCTGAAAACCAGGTCCAACGGATCTGGATTATAGACCTGGATGCTCATAAAGGGTGTGGTACTGCAGAACTGGTACATTTTTCCCGAATCCGCGGGGAGCTAGGCGGGAATAACGACGCTGCCACGGCTCTTGCGATCAGTACCCTCTCCATACACATGGCCAAAGGATGGCCCTTGGATGCGGAAACCTTGCAAGCCGCATCTCCGGGACGAGCCCCCTGGATCCAGGGGGATGTGGAGATCGGCATCGAAGCAGGAGCAGAGGATACCTATGTCCCGGAATTACAGAAGGGTTTAGTGCTGCTGGAGAAACACTCTCAAAACCTGCAACCAGATCTGGTCATCGTGGTTGATGGCTCCGACCCGTATGAACATGACGAGCTCCCTTCCAGTAGTCTCCTCAAGTTGCGTCTGGACTGCTGTATTGAACGGGACCAGCTTATCTATCAGTACCTCCGAGAACGGGGGATTCCCTCTGCCTGGATCATGGCCGGGGGTTATGGGGAACGGGCCTGGGAACCGAATGGGTACTTTTTGCGGACCTTGTCGGATGGATGAGGGGACCCTGGTAAAGACCACAACATGCTTTCTTCGGGCACTACCTGTTTAGTTTATTCAGAAGGAGCTTCCTGAATCGCCCCATCGGTTCGGAATCAGGTTCTAAGGCTAAGGCTGCTTCACAATCTGCGAGAGCTTGGGGAAGGTCATCCAGGTGATAATACGCCTGCCCTCGGCGATAGTAACAAAATGCCTGATAGGGGTTTATCTTGAGGGATAGGGTAAAATCCTCGATGGCATCCAGGTACTGTTGTAAAACCGTTTTGACGATACCCCGAAAATAAAGGGCTTTATAGGATGCACAGTCCAATGCTAAAGAGCGGGTAAAATCCTCGATGGCATCGTCATATTGGGATCGGGCGAAATTAGCCATCCCCCGATGTTTATAAATAAGGGAAGCAATGGTATTGTGAGGTTCCAGGTTCAGAATAGCGGTGTAAAGGATAATTGCTTCGGTAAACCGATGCTCGTTATGCGCATACAAGGCAGTAAGCAGCAGTTCATCAATCGAATTACTTTCCGGAGCGTCCTGAGATGCTATAGCAAGAGATAGTCCGTCTCCAGGGGGTTCTTTTCGGTGATTCTGAGGGAACTTGTTCGGTTTTTCATGGGTAAAGAGGGGGATATCAATGGATGCTTCAATTTTCTTAAAAAAAGAAGCCCGTCGTTTTTCCAACTCCCCGTTGAGCCGCCGCTGATAGGTCCTGACTTCCTGAAAAATCGTATCTGCCAAGGAAAGGCTGGCATTAAGGGCTGCTAATTTGCGTTTCATCGGTTCGTCGAAGGGGGTAAATGCAGCTTTATACACCAGTTCATGTTCCACTTCAGCCCAGGCATCCTGGAGAATAGTACGAATTTGAATCTCTGCCACTTCCAATCCGCAGTCTCCTCGGTTTTTTACAAGGACTTCAGGAATTTTTATCAAAAGATGAATTGATTCATAGCCGAATTCTTTGAAAGAATAATTAGAACCCTTTCGTTCCACCTCAACAACTTCAAAGTTGGCTTGTAAACACTTCTCAACGAGGATGATATCTTCAAAAAAAGGGCATACAATCCTGATACCGATTACATCGGTAATACCCAAGGATTGGGAACAGCATGGATCTTTTTGAAGCAGTTGGATGTATTTTTTATAATAACTCTCAAATTCCTTGACTCGGCCTTTGACTATCGGGCGGGATGAAAGAAACTTAAGCTTTTCCTCAAGGGTGGTTTCCATATCCCTGGCAATTAAACTCCTTACCAGGGCGTACCCCTCATAGGCTTTCCGAAGCGTATTCTGATCGGGGATTATACGATTATACATCTGCGGCCCAGTTTTTCCTATAGAAAATCAAAGGCTACCTAAAAAACCACTAAGAATTTCTCAGGTAGCCTTCTTTGGTTTATAGTACTACTGTAAGCAAACACCTACCTCGTCAGCGCGCTATTCTTCTGCTTCCTCGCCGCTACTCGCACCCTCAGTAGGAGTAAAGGTGGTCTCAGTAGCCTGCCGCTGATTATCCAGATACCGCTGAATTTGAGCTTGGCCAAGCCGCTGCAATTCTCCGGTCTTCCGGGCAGTCTCCCGATCCTGGATAATATTCCAGAGTGATTCATCTTCAATATCCCGTTCAGTATCAAGGACCGCCTTATCGTAGATGACTTTAACATCTTTGAAATACCCGATAAAATCTCCACCGGGGCTAGAGGCACTCCGCTGAATGAGGAATCCGCCAAACTTTACAAAGGGCGTTGAATCAGGATAGATGGGATACAAGCGTAATTCCCGATTCCGAACATTCTGCACATACGCAGGATTATCCCACCGGAGTTCTCCCCAACCTTCAAAGTTAAGATACCCCATGAAGTAGGTCTTTTCGTTCCCTTTGTCATCAATCAAGATCACCGAAAGGGCATGGGGAAAATTGAGTCCATAGGCATTTACGGCGATTGACCTAATCGTTCCGACGTTTTTGATCACCCCTAAACCACCGGTAGGTTTACCTTCATCATCAGGTTCACCCTCAAAGCGACTCGGCCCGGTAACCCCTGATTCTTCACCAGCTTCGATATTTCCATCATCATCAATGGTTGCCGGAGGTTCAAACGCGGGAATATCAAAGGGCGGCTTCACAATGGCCCAAGAATTAAAGGCCTCCACCGGGAAGTGGATACGAACACCCATCACCTTTTCCCATTCTTTAGAGGGCGCCTCTTTAGTATAACTAAGATGCTTGGTAGTGATATTCTGCGCAGAAGATGAGAATACCACATCCCAATTAGTTATAGCCAAAGAAGATTTCATCTCTACCTTTTGCCGGGCGGTGAAATTGCTGGTGGCCTCATTGGTAAAGTCCATCAAGGTCGCACGGTTTTGAGTGGGCACGTCATTTTGATCGGGAACAATATCAGCCGTTAATTTTGAAAAATCGATAAGCACCGACTCCTCAGCAAACACCGATCCCATTGCCAATAACGTGACGACGACAAGAATGAAGATACGTTTCATTCACAGCTCCTTTCAATTGTCTGTAATTTTAACATACTAGTTATTAACAAGTATACAAAATATAATTTATTTGTCAACGACTTTTTACCGCAATTTCCACAATATGGGTAAATTTTGAAATAATTATTTGAGGCTGTTTCAAAATGGCAAAGGGTCAAACCGCCTCAGGCATCCTCTCCCTCATCGGTTTGTATGACCCGTATCTCATGGCCGTAGATAAAAAGCTTGACCCTTTGCACCGAAGGAAAATTCCGCCGGATTCCCTGTTGGAGCGTTTCCAGGCCCCAAAAGACATCCCTCCCCGGGGCTTCCACAAGGGGTAAGGCGGCGCTTTCCGAAAGATCCAGGTATACCACCGCATCTCGGTATAATAATGAACGAAGCCTCGTCTCTCGTGGAAACAAAGGCAGAGAATCCGGTACAATCGGTCCAAGGAGCGCCTCCTCTACATAGCGTCTGAGGGCAATTTCCTCTGTGGGGGCTCGGGAAAGCATACGGTTTTCTACCACCGGTTTTCCATCCCCCAAGGTATAAAAGATAAAAGTCCGTCGCACCTGGTTTATGTGCCGGAATTGGATGAAGGTGAAGATGCCCAGCAGCAACAGGTAAACCACACGTCGAATATACGATTTTGTCCTAAAACCGCCCCTTTTTTTACTGTTTCTCGTACCACTACCTGCCATGCCCATTCTTTTCATTCGACCATTTTATATGGCGGCCCTTCATCGCTACAACCCTTCAAACTCACCTACAAAATCCATAATACCCTTATATAAGGCTTCTGAAAAGTGCTGTATGTAGGTTTCATCAGTCAAAAGCGTGGCATCCGTTTCATTACTGAGAAAGCCTAACTCCACCAGAACCGAAGGCATCCGGGCATTCCGGACTACAAACCATTCCTCTGCCTTGATACCCCGGGAAGGAAAAGCGCTGCCCAGGGTTTCATCAAACCGTTTCATGATAGATTCGGCCATCCTGATACTTTCAGAGGTGAATTCCTCTTCCAGCATGGCATTCAGAATGGGAATCACCTCTTGGGCATCCTTGTATTTCGACTGGTCAATGAGGGTCCGCCGGTATTCGGGATTGAGGTACCACACTTCATAGCCCCGTACGTGTTTATTGAAGGATGCATTGGCATGGATGGAAATGAATACCGTGGCCTCGTTATCTTGCAGAGGAATCCCATTGGCTATGGCTACCCGATCATCCAAGCTGATAAAGGTGTCCTGGTCCCGAGTTAATAAGACCTGTTTATCAGGAAAACTGCGGGAAAGCCGACTATGAAGGTCCTTGGAAACCTTGAGGACCAGGTCCTTTTCCTCCACCCGTAAGGATTTTCCGTCAATAGTATGGTTTCCCACGGCTCCGGTATCTTTACCGCCATGACCAGGATCCACAATAATCGCGGCAATACGAAACTGAGCCGGCGCTTCCTGGGAACGGGCATCTTCTAGAACCCTGATGAGGGTACCCACAAAGGCTTGGGGAAACTGCAGGGTTCCTTGCTCAAGGAAGGGGGACGGAAGGGAGAGTATTTCCTTACCGTTAAGGATAACCAGACCCGTTTCACCGGGCATCCCAACCCGGAAAGCTATGTACTGATCTGCCCATGAAAAGACTCCGGCCTGGAAAAAGGGATCCCAGCGGAATGTGGCTGTATTTCCCAGGGAACCGAGGTTTTTGAGGGTTTCATCTAAGGTGAGGGTCTTCTCATCCCCAAAGCCCACTATTTGTGCCGATAGCAAGAGCAGGTTGGAAAACAAGAGACCTATCAAGAAACGCCGGTTATGCATCAATTCTATTACCCACAGAAAGCCTTTTCATGGAGCTTGAAAGCGTTGACCTTATCACCGTCACCACAGGAACCGTGAGTAATGAGGCGGGTGAGGCGATCAGCACCTCGGTACCATTGCTACTATCGAAACTAACCGGGTTTCAGAATATCCTGTTGCATGTACCCTCGCCATGAATTACTACTCCTCCGTGGCTGTCCTGTTCTTTTCTTCAACAGGAATGGAACGGTATCAGGGTATCTACCATATATACCGCCCCTTGGTATCCTCCCCGGATCAACGCTGCCCAAAAACGGCGGCCCAGAACCAGGGTTCCTGGTTCCCGAATCTTAGCCGGAGCATCTGCCCCGGCTTCCTCCCATAGGGGAAGGGGAAGCTCAGTGATTGCCCGGACCGCTTCAAGGCTTTCTTCCACGGTCCTTCCCATATAATCCCGCAAGTCTGATTCGATCAAGGGCTGAAACCGAAGAATTCCCACCTGGGACTTTTCAAGAGACTCCTTAATCCTTGCCGGCTCATATTCCGGTTCCGGGAAAGCCGCGAGGAGAGAACGAAGGGACGGGGAAACTCTAAATGCCCCCGGGGGAAACCCTTGGTCCTGGGCATCAGAAGCGAGGAATTCCTCGGTTTCCCTATCCGGCGCCTCAAGGCGGATCAAGACCAAACGAGCAGCCTGTTCCGCTGCACCTACCGCGGCTTCCCGTGTCGGAGCAGCGCTGATACTATTCCCACATTTGCTTACGTTATTTTCAGGAAACCGGACCCGGGTTCCCGGCTCAATCCGGAGGAACAGATCTCGTACATAGGTAACGGATTTGGCCTCTTCAATGCCATGAATACTCCGAACCGTTCCGGGGATGGAAATAAACGCCCGTTCCGCGCTGGTCCACTGACGGATCGGCTCAAGGCCTTTGGGGGGCCTCCCTAAAGCGATCTGGATGGCTCCCTGGGTAACTTCCACCCCTGAGGAGTAGGGGTAGGTCCAGCCTGACATATACCCCCCGGAAAGGCGAGCCGCGATTTCCCCTATCATAGGCCCTTGGGAGGTGAGTTTCATATCTCCCTTTGCCGCTCCATTGGTGATACCCAAGGCCCTGATCCCTGCCCGAAAGACCGCAAGGAGGAGTTCCGTCGCGGCCGTGTTCAGGGCGGTAGGCATGGTATGGCCCATTTCAATGAAATAGGGAGGGAAAAAGATATGCCGGTCCGCTACACCGTAAATGCGGATATCCCCTTGGTATACCAAGGCGTCTACCGAAAATTCAGGCCCTTCCATGTACGCTTCCAGGATAACCCGATTGGTTCGGGAGAAGTTCAGCGCATCAGCCACCGCTGCCTTGAGCATTTCAGGGCCGTCAACCCTGCAGCAGCCCCGGGCGCCCATATTGTCCACAGGCTTAACCACCAGAGGATACCCAAAAGGAGGAGCAAACTCCGAATCCGGCACCCCCTCCACTACTATGAATGCAGGAGAAGGGAGTCCTGCCGCTTCGAAGCACCGGCGCATCCGTTCCTTATCCGAGGCATTGAGGGCAGCCTCGTAAGGGATCCCAGGAAGCCCTACTTGGGCTGCAACCCACGCGACGGTAGCAGAAAAATCGGTTCCTGCAGTCATGATCCCCCCCAATCCTCCCTGGGCTTTAAGGGACATGCCCAAGGCTGCAATGCCCTCTTGGTCCTTTAGATCGATCCGCTCAAATCGATCCGCTAAAGAGACACAGGGAGCATGAGGATCCGCATCCACCACCACGGTTTCAAGCCCTAATGCCTTGGCAATTCTGATAGCAGGTCCCTGCATCACCCCTGCACCCAGGATCATTAATCGTTCTTGCATAGCATCTCCCACCTACTAATTTCCTAATTTCATAACAGTCCGCTCTTTGACCGTTGGTTTTTTGACTGCATACACCTCGAAGGTATCGCCCAGATGAAACATACGGCTTATCCAGAGGAATAAACCGTATACCCTACGGTTTTTTTTCCGGGCTTCACCCAAAAACCTGCCTACCAGGGGAAACCGTTCCGGATGATGGCCGGAAATAACTACCTTTTTAACGTGAAACCCAAAACGTTTGAGCATGCTCCCGGTCCGAGCGGGCTGCCACAGGGTCCAATGATCCGGCGGACTTTGTTCCAGGAAACGTTGGAAGGACTTGCGGCCTGATATACCCGTGGCAGACGGGGTTGAAAAGGCCAATACCCCACCGGGTTTGAGGAGTCGGTACAGTTCGGTCAGTACCGCTCCAGGTCTTTCAAAATGTTCCAGCACATACCAAAGGGAGATGAGGTCAAACCCCGCGGCCCCTACTTCCTCAGGTACCGGAGTTTCCGGGAAAAACCCTCGGAAGGCCGGAAGGTGCAGTTCCTCCCGCACATACCGGACTGCATCTTCTGCGGGGTCCATGCCAAAAGGCAAAAACCCTTCTTCCCGGGCAGCCACCAGGAAAGGGCCATAGGCACAGCCTATATCCAGGAGCCGAGCTTGGGTCTTGGAAGGATCTGCTCCCCCGCTTCTTCGGGACCGGTAGAGGATCTGCTTACCATAACGAAGCCGTTTTTTTCCATACTGTACCAGATTCGGAAAATCTTCCAGGTAGGTTTTGCCGTATTGCTGCTTATAAAAGGAAAAAAAATAATCCCCCTCATATTCGATGGGAGGCAACGTGGAACGGAGGAGGTACACCACACCGCAGCGCCGACACCGCCGGTAGGTCCGATCCAGGAATCGGGCGCAGACCGGATCCTGAGCAGGGAGCGTACCGCCGCAGACAGGACAGGCTGCAGGTACCCGGAGGGTATAGCTCTTTACCAACTCCCCCAGCCCAGGGGAGGAAGTACCTGCATCCCCTGGCGGATGCAGCCCGTAACGCACCCGTAGCCGCTCACAGCGATCCCCCAACGCGTTAAGGGCTTCATCGTTGATCTGAAGAAATTTCCGGTTCTTGGGATGCTGCCTATCAAGCACCGCCGTATAAAGGATGCGTCGTAAACGGCGCGCTCCTTTTTCCCCCATACCCCCTGACATAAACCCCGTATGGACCGCGAGTTTTTCGTGATAGGTACCAGGGGATAGAAGCAGTACCGGCACCCGGGCCGCAAGGCTTTCAAAGGCCGTGAGGCCAAAATGGGTAATCACCAGATCATAGTAGGCAAGCTGTTCTCGGAGTTCTGCCATGCCTTCTACAACCTGGATTCCTGCGGCCGTGAGGACTGCCCTATGCCGTTCCTTTATGTCGGCCCTATGAAACCCGCCGAATAGGGCGGTAATCTCTGTTTGGCCTGGTACCTGCAAGGCAAGGCAAGTCGGAAGCGTAAGCCCTCCAGGATCTTCAGCGCCGAAACTCACCAGGATCTTCAGGGGACCTCTCCGGGGAGCAGCAAAGGAAGGCCGCCGGTTTTTCGGCAGCGGGAGGAGGCTTGGGGCGAGGATGTTGGGAGGAACCCGGCCCGGAGGACCAGGAAGCAGATCCAAGAGAAAATCAAAGCGGTCCCGCTGCGGTCCGCCTTCATCAATACCAATAAGGGGAGCTAAGGCCCCCCATTGGGCGCATTCTTCAGGGGCGGTTCTGAAACGATCCAGGATAATACATGCCCAGCGCCGTTTCCTGATACTTTCCGTATCCCCTATAAGCCAAGAGGCTGCAATCCTTGCTTCTTGCGTCATAACCAGGGAACTATGCACCAAAACATCCTGGGGTTCAAGCTCAGGAATATAGAGATACGCCTCCTCTTTCAGGGAACGGAGGGACCGGACCAGAACCAGGGATCGGACCAGATGCCCTCCCCCACGGCCTTTTTCAAAGGTGGAAACCACCAGGAGGGGGCCCTGCATCATGGCAGTGCACCGGTTAAAAGTTTGCCGCCCCTGCGGTATGCCGCGATGATGGTCTCTCCCTGAAAACGCTCCTCTCCATACGCTGCCAGAACCTCGAACAAGACCTGGGCTCGCCGGTAATCTTCCGGGGTATCAAGGCTTATCCGCAAGGAGGGAGCCTGCCATATTAGTGGAGCCAAGGGCCGGTGGAGCTGAAACAGCTCAGGATGGGTATATACATAGGGACACACATGTTCCCGTTCAGCCGGGAGGGAAGCATCCCGTTCAGCCCGGAGCAGGGCTTCGGCAGCTACCGATTCCACCCCTGCCCCATAGGGCAGCCCGCTATAACCGGCATAATCAGCCTTGAGGCTCACCGCTTCCTGGTTGAGGGTATTCGCCGCATCCACAAACACAAAGGGATTGTCCCCGGTGGCTCGGATAAGGCGGTCTATGCCAAAACGGCGTACTGCGGCGCAATACCGGCCCAGTACGTCTTCCTTAGATCCTACTACCAGGTCAAAGCCCGCTTGTTCTGCCCAGGGACCAAAGGCTCCAACACAGTCCTCGGGACAGGCAAGCACATACCGATCACACCACACCCCTTTGAGGGCCTCCATGACCAGCAGGATCAGCGGCTTTCCTCCCAGCGGTAGGAGGGCTTTTCCCGGAAGGCGGGTCGAGTCAAGCCGCGCCTGAAGTATCACCGCGGTCATCATTCCAAGGGACCTGACCCTTCCGTACGTTCCGGTTCACCTTTCGGATGTTCAAACTTGAGCACTTCCATTCCTGTGGTTTCCGTTCTTCCTTCTTCTATTATCCGGGTATGATCCTCGGTTAGTTCGCCCATATCCTCCCAAAGCTCGGTTATGGCCCGGGCATCACTGCGGAACCGGTACCGGTTCGTCTTTACCCATTGACGTCCCTGGGAAAAATCATCCCATGCCGCCAAAAGGGTCCTCCCACTCCGCCAAAAATACCGGGGGAAAGACCGAAGCGGAATCGTGGCAGAATCCCCTCGGAAAACCGGAGCCAGATTCTTGAGATAAAAACGCCGGTAACTTTCATCGGCCGTACTATCCTCAGGAGGGGTTTCTCCGTCATAGGAAAGGCGGATAAGCTGGGTGGCGCCAATCTGTTCTCCCCAGAGATAGGCCCGGAATCCAAAATCCATCAGTTGCCAATGGGTGCTTTTTAAGGTACTGTCAAAGCCTCCCAGTCGGATAAACCGGGTCCGGTCATAGATACCGACGCCATCAAAGGGATACAGAGAGGGCTGTCCTTCTTTAGCAGGGGTAAAGAAGAGGGGTTTGACCGTGGCACGGAACACTGCCGGCGCGATGAGGGTGGGCAGGGTTTCAAAATGGGAATTTTGAATCAAAGGGACCGTGCAAAGGCGTTTATACTGGCTTTTTTGCCCTTCTCCCTTGTACAATTCTTCCTTACCCAGCCGAAGCCGTTCCTCCATTCGGGAAGCTCCGCCGCTATGGAGGATCCGCAGATCGTTCCGTAATACAAAAAAAAGGGGGCTCGAGAGTTCCGATGCGGCCAGATTGATCTGTTCCCCAATACTGACCGCTTCCTTTAACAAAATAAACCGAACCTGCGGAAAAAGCCCTGAGAGTTCTTCCACATCGTACCGTTCCTGGGGGCCTTCCATGGAGATGATATAATCAAATCCAATCTTTTCCAGTTCCTGAAAACGGGTACGCCGAGGATACCGGCCTCCGCCTCTGCCCAGAAGCACCGCGGAAAGCCCTGTAGAAGCTCTCCGTTCCGTACCCCCTACGGCAGTATATGAAGGCAGGGTGTCGTTAAAAGTTGTAGGTATAGTATTCATCACACCCCGCGCATATTCCCGTGTAAGCCGGTATACACTGTTCTCGATAGAGCAGTGTACCCCGGGACCAGATGGTTTCCAGGGGATCCGAAAAAACATTGCCCCAGATCCCTTTTTCCGATGCGCCGGTGAGGGCCGCGAGATCTTCCCTGCAGCAGGGAACGGTTCCGTCAAGGAGTATCACCATATCCCGCAGGAGGTGCCAACAGGGCTGACGTTTTACCGGCGAGAGATCCGCTGCCCCCAAGGCAGGTAGGACCCCGCAAAAAGGATCGTATTTTTGAATAATGATACGCGCCCCCGCTTCTTTCCAGGAGCGATAGAATTGTTCAATATCATCTTCAAAGCCTTTGACTCTGACTGCCTGTACATAGGCGTCCTGGGGAAATAAGCGGATCAGGGTTTTGGCATTTGCCAGGGCCTCCGCATACCCAGGCCCCCGAATTTCCCGGTACCGTGCCGGATTCTGGGCATCCAGGGCAAGTATCCAGGAAACCGGCGCCATTCCATTACGCCGGGGTGGGGCTTTTTGGGCTTCCGCTGCAAGTTGCTCCAACTCATCGGTTTTCCAGCCCAGCCCAGCAGTTTCAACAATGAGGGATAGTTCAGGCTGGGAGAGGACCCGGCGAATAAGGTCCAGCTTTTCCGGGTGCAGGCTTAGTTCCCCCCAGAGAGAAAGATCGATCACCCCATCCCCGGCAAAGGGGATGATACGGGCGAGGAGATCTTCAAACCGATCCTTTTCTAGGAAGTCGGTTCTTTGGGTAAGATCCCGTGAACCCTGAAATCGTGGATACGGACAAAGGGTACAGCGCTGGGGACAAGGGCCGGCTACCTGAATACTAAAGAAATTGGGAAGCGTCCGCAGGAGTTCAGGTTTTTCGGTAATAAGGATTTCCGCATCCTGGGCCCTGGAAAAACCTGCTTCCGCAAACCGGGTCAAAAGGAGGAGGTTTCGCTTGGAATCTGCCGTAAGGCTCAGGCGGTGGCACCGGAGATCCACCGGGGAAAGGACCGTTTCAATATCAAAGGCATTGATATCTTTTTGTATAACCGAAAACAGGAGATCCCGCTCTACCGGGCCGTCCGCATCTCCCAGGATTTTTGAGAGAAGTCCCCCCATACCTGGAGCGAGAATCTCCGGAGAAAGTCCGTAGGGCCAGCCATCGGCATAAGAATATTCCGCGGCATACTGGAGATGCCGTTCTGCCAGAGCCGTAGCCAGCTCCGGATCCAAGAAAGGACAGTCCGCCCAGGCAAAATAGGTAATATCAAACCCTGCCGATTCCCTCGCGAGGGTATCCAGCAGGAGCTTCTTGGTCCATTGCGCGGCCTGAATCAGCTCAATACCATGAACTCCATCCGCCCGCCGGATCGGCGTGGTTTGAGTCAAGAGAAGAACTTTACGGGTATCCGGGAACGCAGCCGCCCGTTCCACGGCAAGGGCAAGGGCACTTTTTTTTGAAAAGACCTGCTCATAAGCCACCTCGGTAAGGCTGCCCCCATATAATACTACCAGGGCATTCATACCTTACCAATATCGGCATTCTTGATACCTGCCAATAGTGGCTCATTAAGCAACAAAAGGACAAATCAACCCATAATGAGCGTGTTCGATGCACTCCAATAAGGCAAGTTTGAGCATTTGGGGTATTTCTCCCCTTCCGCTCACCCTTGCCTTATATGAAGGCCTTACTTAGGGAGCCAGTCTAAACAGGCCAAAGGATGCAGCCAGATGTATATCCGCGGTTTCAGTTACCGATGCGAGATTATCAATCCATGATATCCACCGAGGCTCTTCGCCATCAGTGCTCCAATCAGTACGGAAAAGCCCTACGAGAAAGGAGGTCTCGTTGTCCTCAGTGAGCAGGCCCAGTTCCCGGAATGATTCCAGTGGAATGACGCCCTCTACGGAATAGCGGCCGTCAAAAATTCTGCCCACCACTTGCTGGTCGGTAAAGGCCCAGTCATTATCCTGATCCCGAAGATAATAGACTACCGAATAATCATGCACATGCCCCAATGCATCAATGGAAACCACATAATACGGAGGCAGTTCACCCTCCAGGGGCCGGTCTATTTGATGAGAAGCAAAAAACAGATGTACCGCATCTAAACTATCAACTCCTTCTTCATCCTCCACTTCTTCTGCAGATACGATATCTTCATCTTCAAGGACAAAGGAGAAATAAAAGTTATCTGCATCATGAAAGGCTTTAAATACCGTTGCAGGAGCCACATCTTCTTCCCAAGGTAGCACAAAATTACCGATAGCCGGTATCCTGTCCCACACTCGCTCGTCCGCAACACCGTCAAGTACGAACACCGCTTCTTCACGATTAACCACATCATAGGTTCCCGCGAAAACCGTTCCGACTGCACCGATTAGCACCATAGCTAATACCCATCTTCTTAACATGTAATCGATCCTCCGATACATAATGAAAATAGCGACTTTTTCAAAATCTTATATCTTGAAAAACCTGCCTGAGTCTAGCATATATTTTTATGAATGACAACCACTTCAACAGGAGACATCTATAGAGGAGAGGACCTATAAAACTAAAAACCCTTTCAAGAGGTCACATTTTGAAACTGGTTCAAAAAAGAAACCGTTCCCTTTGCATCCGGAACGGTTTCTTTCGCATAGTTGTAAGGTAGTATACCTTAACGGAAGGACTCGATAACCTGAACTTATTGCAGCAATTGGAGAATACCCTGGCTGCGCTGATTAGCCTGAGCCAACATAGCCGTACCAGCCTGACTAATGATCTGATTCTTGGTAAAGGAAACCATTTCACTCGCCATGTTGGCGTCCCGGATACGGGATTCAGAGGCTTGCAGGTTTTCCGCTCCTATATCAATGCCCCGGATCGCCTGTTCTAAGCGGTTCTGGTACGCTCCCAGATCTGCCCGCTGTTTACTGACCCGTTTAAGGGCTTCGTCGAGGGTTCCCAAAGCCCGATTGGCACTATCCGGATCCCCAAGGGCAAGCAAGGAATCGTCTCCCACATTCCGAACCCCCAAGGCCTTGGCGGTCATAGTGCTGATAAACACCTGTTCCCGCTGATCCATGTTAGCCCCGATGTGGAGCCACAGCGAAGCAGTAACCACATTTTCACCCCCTTCCCGGGCAAATCGACCGGTGAGTAGGTTCATCCCATTGAATTGGGCATGGGAAGCAACCCGATCCAATTCGTCGATAAGCGCCGATACTTCGATCTGAATATACGTCCGGTCTTCTTCCGTATAAATCCCGTTGGAAGACTGGACCGCTAACTCGCGAATCCGCTGTAAGATATCCTGGGTTTCCTGGAGATACCCCTCGGTGGTCTGAATAAACGAAATTCCATTCTGCGCATTGGCAGATGCCATGTTCAAACCCCGAATTTGACTCCGCAGCTTCTCGGAAACTGCAAGACCCGAAGGATCATCCCCGGATCGGTTGATCCGCAAACCGCTCGACAATTTTTCAATGTTCTTTTCAAGCGCGGTCTGGGTGGATTTAAGGGACCTATCGGCAAACATAGCACTTATGTTGTGATTAATGATCATGCTGTCACTCCTTTGGCTTTTTCGGCGCCTTAGTATTCTTTATTCAGAATTTCAACGCCCCGGCATCCATGCCGTCTGCATTATTGTTCGTAACAAAAAACGTATTTTTTGAAATCTTCAATCTCTCTTTAGTTATATTAAAAAAATGAAGATATCTGAACCTCCTAAACCATGAAAGGGCCCACGATCACATGATTTTAGTATAGGTTCATTATTATATCGGATATTGCCGAGAAAGGCTTTAGAGAAAATTTGATCCCACCCAGGGTATGGTATAAAGGTATACGATTACAGAGATTTTTTAAAAAGCTGACTTGCGGAGAAACCGCAAGGGTCATAAGTAACCCATGAGAAAAATACAAAAATATACAAATTAAGCCGATATAAAACCATGCAGCATCCTATTTGGTTTTTATGTATCCTGATAGCAGGGATATGCTTGTCCTGCGCTACCAGTCCCAAACAGGGGACACCCGAAAGGGCTGTTCCCCAATCTATGGTTTCAGAAATCCCTCAAGGGAAGGTTCCAGAACTTCCTCCCATACCTCCGATCCCTGAATATATCATGGGACAGGGCCGAACAGCTCCGGAAAAGCTGGCTTCGTTTTTACTTGCTTCTAATCCCGAAGCAGAAGCGTCTTTTGTAAAGGACTTAGCCGCGATCTATGTGAAAGAAGCGGATATGGAAGGGGTCAATCATGATGTGGCTTTTGCCCAGATGTGTCTTGAAACCGGATTCCTCCGGTATGGAAACTTGGTAACTCCGGATATGAACAACTTCTGCGGCCTGGGATCGGTGGGTCCTGGACAGCCTGGGGAGTGGTTCCCAGACCCGCAAACCGGTGTCCGGGCCCAAATCCAGCATCTCAAGGGATACGCCACCGATGCCCCTCTCAAGCAAGACCTGGTAGATCCTCGCTACCGCTGGGTCCGGTATGGTTCATCTCCGGGAATTAAAGGCCTTGCGGGAACCTGGTCTGCGGATCAGTCCTATGGGGACAAGATCAAAAATATCTTGGAACGCCTCTATACATTCTCATTTGGGGAAGCGTCTTAAAGGAAATTTTTGAAAGACATGGAATTGGAACCGGGAAGGTACCGATGCCTGAGAACCCTCAGGATCCGCCGCGCCGGTACCTATCGTTCTCGGTAAATAATACGACCCCGGTTTAAATCATAAGGGGAGAGGGCAATTCGTACCCGGTCACCGGGTACGATACGGATATAATGTTTACGCATCTTACCAGAAAGATGGGCAAGTATCAGGTGTCCATTTTGATTGTTCAGCTCAACCCTAAACATGGTATTCGGGAGGGCATCTCGGACTATCCCTTCTACTTCAATCGCTTCTTCTTTAGCCACAATAACTCCTTGGCACCGTAAAAGAATCTTAGGACTTGGTCGTTTTCAACCAGGATCTGCATCATGGTTTTTCTAAAAACCTCAGTACTTAAAATTTTAGTTTTTTAGCTTGTTCCTTATATTATATCAGAAGGGTAAAAAATGCAAGATCTGGGGTCAGGTCTCAGGGTAAATTCTGAAAACCCGGCTCGGCGCTTCAGTGGACTACACCTCCCTGGACCGCTATACCGCTCCTTCGAGGGTACTTCTTGGGGGGTATTCCCTGGTACTACTTGCCTACACAAAAACGGCTGAACATCACCTCAAGCATATCCGCTGTAGACACTGCTCCGGTGATTTCTCCCAGGGCATGTACCCCTTCCCCGAGGAGCGGAGCGATAAGATCCAGCGGCTCTCCCCGGTCGGCCAATGCCAGCGCCGCTTCCAAACTTTGTATGGCCACGCTGATAAGCCCTTTCTGCCGTTCCGTACCTATTCCCGATGAGGTTCCCCTCGTTTCCTTTCCTCCGCAGGCAAGGGTTAACCGGGCGGCTATGGCAGATGCCAGTTCCGGGATCCCCCATCCGGTTTTGGCGCTGATCCCCTGAAAGGACCCTGCTCTTTGTTCCAGCAGGGCCTCAGGAGCGCATAGGTCAATCTTGTTCCGTAAAGAGAGGATCCGCTTCGGATCCTGGGGAAGAAAATCCGGAAAAAACCGCATGCCTTCCCCGGTATCTGACGGGCAGGAACCATCTACCACATAGAGGACCAGATCCGCGTCTTTAAGTAATTCTCGACTCCGTTCCATACCCAGTTTTTCTATATCCCCCCCTGGCTCGGCCTCCCGGATCCCCGCAGTATCCACCAGGCGGATGGGTATGCCTTCAATGGAAATCCACCCCTCTATCCAGTCCCGGGTAGTGCCGGGTATGTCAGTAACAATAGACCGGTCCTCTTTGAGGAGCCGGTTGAAGAGACTAGACTTCCCCGCATTAGGCCGTCCGGCAATGACCACCAAAGCACCCTCATGGTATAACCGTTCCATACGATAAGACTGAGCGAGAACTCGAAGCCGGGCAAGAGCTTTCTCTGCCAGAGCGCGGTCCGGCAATCTGCCCGCAGCCTCATCATCCAGCACCCCAGGGTTCCCCATAAACTCATCTTCAGAATAGTCTAAAAAAATTTCCGTTCCTGCCAGGACCTGTACTAACTGGTCCTGGATACTCAGGACTTCCTGTTCTAAGCTGCCGCTAAGCCGGTTCACCGCGTGACTTCTTGCCTCATCGGTCTTGGCGGAAACCAGTTCCATCACCGATTCTGCCCGGGTCAGATCCAGTTTACCCGTCATAAACGCCCGGAAGGTGAATTCTCCTGGGAGGCTATCCCGGAACCCTGCGCGATGAAGTACCCGCATCACCCCCTGGACCGTAGTAATCCCTCCGTGGCAGGAAATATCCGCACTGTCCTCACCGGTGTAACTTCGAGGGCCCCGGTATACCGAAACCAAGACTTCGTCGATTTTTTCGTTCTTGTCCAGGATCCAGCCATGAACCACGGTATTTCCCGGAGCCTCCAGCAGCTTGCGAGGTCGAGAAAAAACCGAAGCTACCAAGGGTATGGTATTTTTTCCCGAAGTCCTGATGATGGCTAGGGCGCATTCAGCCAAGGGAGTGGCCGGTGCCGCGATGGGGGCATCATCACCATAAGTATACAACAAAGGGCTCATACTGAGGTAGTATAAAACACCTCGGATGACGTGTATATGGAGGTCCTGCGAAATAGGGGGCTACAATTTGTGGAAAAAATGATAAGGAGAAATAAATGGAAAAGAAATACTTTGAGCTTCTGGCAAAATATAACAGAGAAACTAATGGAGAAATGAACAATATTATAAAGACACTTTCTGAAGAAGAATGGAACAAGGAATTTACTGGATTCTATAAATCAATAGATGAAATCATAGTAAATTTTGTAAATGAAATTATGGAGATAGATTTACCGAAAACGATAACGTTTGTAAACTATAAGGGAGTAACATTTAAAAAGGGAATGGACCTAATGTTAATACATATGGTTAATCATGAAACACATCACCGAGGAATGGTGTCATTATATTTGGAAATGGTAGGGAAAGCGAATGATTATAGTGGATTATATCCATGAGTACCCTATCGGCTTTTGTCGCATTGGGGCTGATTGCGGTCTCATATATACCGGGATGCATTGGGGCATGTGCATAATTATTCGGTAATCTATTGGACTTGTTCAATAACCCGATTGGTTATCGAACAAGTCTTGCAAAATGCTCCGCATTTTGCTGTTTTTTAAGCGGAACTTGTTCAGAAACTGAGGTTTCTGAACAACTCTGTTTGCTCAAAAATATGGGGAGGGCACTTAAAATCACGCTTCCCTATTTTTTGCCGGGTGTTTTCCTTACAGCATTATATCAGACCTATTTTCCGACAGACCTCACAAACTATATCTTTTCATGGAATCCTGGTTCTGGCCTATTGTGTGCCGAGGTCTTAGGAGTTCCCCTCTATGCGTGCGGCGGGGGGTACTATGATTGATAGCATTATAGGTGGTGAGCGTTCAAGTCCGCGGGTTGGCAAGAGGGTGCCATCAGAAATGGTAATAGCTGGACGGAATGTAGCGTCCGTAGACGCAGTTGGGGCGTATCTCATGGGGTTTAATCCGCGGGCTATACCGCACACCCGAATAGCATGGGTATACACCTACAAAACCCCGGTACATCTGATACGGGGAAGGTTTTCCGGACTGCCGGCGGCCTCAGGAAGCTCCGGTGTTTTAAACGTGCCCAGAGGGTAAGCCAGGAGTACGCGGTCTGGCTTCTCCCGGCCTAAGGATCCTGCGAATCAGGCTGGAGGGCGGCTTGACTGGGGCAAATGCCAGGGCTTGACTCTTTTTCAGCATCCTTTTAGACTAAAAAGTATGAATCTGATTCTGGGCTTTCACCATCACCATAGGGCTCAAGCCTTACGCGTGTCCGGTGTTTGAGCGGCCTAAAGGCACCGGTGCCGTGGAGGAGTCCACGGCTTTTTTGTAGTTCCAGACGTGAGTCTATGGGAATGGAGCGTTTTGAGGAGATGATGGATAAACTGCGTATCTTGATACCCAAGGGGCGTATTTTTGATAAGGTGGCCCAGCTTTTCGATGAGGCAGGGTTCCCCATAAGCCTTACGGATCGAACCTACCGGCCCCTGATTGCCGCGGAATGGGTGGATGGAAAGATCATGAAGCCCCAGAATGTGGGAGAGCTCTTGGAATTGGGGAGCCATGACGTGGGATTTACCGGCCTGGACTGGATCCAGGAAAGCGAGGCCAAGGTACAGGAAATCATGGACCTGGGTTTTGACCACGTCCGTATTGTAGCGGCGGTTCCCGCCGGCCTAGACGAAGTTGCCCTCAGATCCAAGCAGCTCAGGGTAGCCACTGAATACGTACATCTGGCCGAGCGGTGGCTCCAGGCATCGGGCTATCAGTACCGGATCCTCCGTACCTACGGCGCTACTGAGGTTTTCCCCCCAGATGATGCGGATATGATCATCGACAACACCGCTTCGGGCCAAACCCTCAAGGATAATGGCTTGCGGATCATCGCCACCCTATTGGAATCCTCTACCCGTTTCGTGGCCTCTATTGCGGCTATGGCGGATGAGGTAAAACGAAACCGTATTGAGGAGCTGGCCATGCTGTTTAAGGCGGTCCTCGACGGCAGGGAGCGGGTCATGTTGGAAATGAATGTGAGTAAGTCCCAGTTTGCCGCGCTGGTTACAGGCCTTCCCAGTATGCGGAGCCCTACGGTGGCCCCCCTCTATGGGGATGCAGGATACGCGGTGAAGATTGCGGTTAAGAAAAGTGACGTTCCTGGGATGGTTCCCCGGTTGAAGCGGCTGGGGGCCACGGATATCGTGGAATACGATCTGCGGAAAGTCGTCCCTTAACAGGAAGTGCTGGTAAGCGGCATGAAAGCCCGAGAAACATCCCCGGTACTTTAGTTCTAGGGAAGGAGATGAAAAGATGGATAGAATCGCTGAAATCAGGCGTACCACCCAAGAGACCGACATTTTCATAAAGCTCAACCTGGATGGATCCGGGGACCTACGCCTGGATTACCCTATTGGGTTCATGAAACACATGCTTACCACCTTTGCCCGGCATGGGCTTTTTGATCTCCAGGTCCAGGCATCAGGGGACATCGCCGTGGATCAGCATCATCTCGTGGAGGATACGGGTATTGTCTTGGGTCACTGTTTCACCCGGGCGCTGGGAGAGAAGCGGGGAATTCGCCGGACCGGGACCTGCTTCTTCCCTATGGACGAAACCCTAGCCCGGGCAGTGGTGGACCTTTCAGGGCGGTCATTTCTGGTGTTTGATGCCACGCTATCAGGAATCCCCCTGATTTCCGGCGGCTACTCATTCCAGACCGACACCGTAGAGGATTTCTGGCAAGGGTTTACCCAGGGAGCAGCCGCTGCAGTACACCTGGATATACTCCGGGGACGCAGTGATCACCATAAGATCGAGGCCCTGTTCAAAGCTGGGGCCTGTGCGCTTAAAGAAGCGGTGAGCCGGGATCCTCGTGCTCCTGACCTGGTGCCGTCTACCAAAGGGGTCTTGGCATGATCGGCGTGGTGAATTACGGTGCCGGGAACCTCGGTTCAGTGATGAACGCCTTGAAACGCCTTGGGCTTACCGCTCGTTTTGCATCAGGGCCGGAAGAACTCTCCTTGGTTCCCGGCGCTTCCCCTTTTGAGAAAATCATCTTCCCTGGGGACGGCCATTTCGCCTCGGCTATGGAATCCTTGGAACAATCCGGTTATGCCCAGGCTCTCAGGGAATGGATTGCCGCGGATAAGCCGTTCCTGGGAATCTGTATCGGCTTGCAGCTCCTCTTTGATTCCTCTGAAGAAGCGCCGCCGGTGAATGGTAAACCTCGGCAGGGCCTTCAGGTGATCCCCGGCAAAGTACGGCATTTCCCTGGACGGAAGGTTCCTCAGATTGGGTGGAACCGTACTTCTTTTGTGCAAGCCCCGGGAGATTCCCGGCTCTTTCAGGGGATGCCGGAACATACCTTTTTCTACTACATTCATTCGTACTATGCGGATC
Organism: Treponema sp.; assembly: GCA_031259215.1. Classification (GTDB taxonomy): domain Bacteria; phylum Spirochaetota; class Spirochaetia; order Treponematales; family Breznakiellaceae; genus JAIRLU01. The sequence continues at coordinate 34,882 of JAIRLU010000119.1, forward strand.
CTGAAGCCCCTGAGTTTACCGCTGCGGAGGCAGTGTACGTGGTCAGATATTGCGCTGCCATAGAACGAGGGGCTTTGGCTGCAGTCCAGTTTCATCCAGAGAAATCCGGCGTCCTCGGCCTTAAACTCCTCGATAATTGGGCCCATCATGGTTAGGGGCGTGGTACTTCACCCGTGAAGAAGGAGGGCTTATGCAGGCGAAACGGATTATCCCGTGTCTTGACGTAGACGACGGCCGGGTAGTAAAAGGCATCCAATTTCAGGGTTTACAAGACGCAGGAGATCCGGTAGAACTGGCTCGGCTATACAACCGGGAGGGAGCAGATGAACTTACCTTCTTGGATATCGGGGCCTCTTATAAAAGCCGGGCCACGCTTCTTGAGGTGGTCCGTCAGGTGGCCGCAGAAGTGTTCATTCCCCTCTGTGTAGGAGGGGGGATTCGGCGGGTGGAAGATATGCGGGAGGCTATGAACGCAGGAGCGGACAAGGTTTCGGTTTGTACCGCGGCATTACAAAACCCTGACCTCATCAGCGACATGGCCCGGACGTATGGAAGTCAATGTGTGGTTCTGTCGATTGATGCTAAACGGGTCGGGGAGGATGCGAGGGGAAGCCCCCGGTGGCACGCTTTTTCCCACGGCGGCAGAACCGATACGGGGCGAGACGCCATAGCCTGGGCAGTCAAGGCAGTACAACTCGGCGCCGGGGAGATCCTCCTCAACTCAATTGACGCGGATGGTACAGGGGCCGGGTACGACCTCCCCCTCACCAGGAGGATCTTAGAGGCAGTGCCGGTGCCGGTGATCGCCTCTGGAGGTGCAGGCACCCTGGAGCAGATCGCCCAGGTGCTCTTACCCCCGGACCAGGGAAGTGAGGAGTGGGGTAATGCGGATGCGGCCCTGGTGGCCTCCCTGCTGCACTTTGGGAAAAGGAGCATCCCGGAAATCAAGCGCTATGTGGAATCAAAAGGAGTGTGTGTCAGATGGTAATTGCTTCTATAGATATACAAAACGGCCAGGTGGTCCAGCTCAAACAGGGAAGGGACCTGGTTTTACAGCGAGACCATGAGGCGGAATTGGCGGAAACCTTTGACCGCTACGGAGAGGTAGCGGTGATAGACCTTGACGGGGCCATGGGTACTGGTTCCAATCTGGAAATGATAAAACCCCTGCTCCGTAAGGCGGAATGTCGGGTAGGCGGGGGCATTAAGACCGTGGAACAAGCCCGGGAACTGGTGAGTCTAGGGGCGCAGAAGATCATCATCGGTTCGCGGGCCTTTCGGGATCCTACAAAGCACCGGACCGATACGGCGGGAGGAGCCTTTGGGCTGAGTACGGAATTGCTAAAGGCCCTGGCTAAGGAGATTGGCCGGGAACGGATCATGGTGGCGATTGATGCTCGGCAAAATGAAACGGGGAACTATGAAATTGTGATAGATGGCTGGAAAACCCCTACCGGGCTCTCCCTCATCGAAACTGCTCAGGCCCTTGAGCCTTTTGTCGCAGGACTGCTCTTTACCTGTGTAGAACGGGAAGGTACCATGAGCGGTATCGACCGGACAGGGGTACAGCGCCTGCGGGAAGCGATTTCTTGCGGTCTTACCGTGGCGGGCGGGGTTTCCACCCTGGAAGAAATCGAAGAACTGGCTGCTTTGGGTTGCGATGTACAGCTTGGTATGGCCCTTTATACCGGCAGGATCGATCTGGGGGAGGCCTTTATCCGTTCCCTGAACTGGAAAAAAGGGGCTTCTCCCCAAGGATCCCTCCTTCCAGTCATCGCCCAGTCTGTGGACGGCCAGGTTATGATGACGGGTTTTGCTGATCCGGAGGCCGTAGCGGAATCTTTTAAGCGGGGGAAGCTCTGTTTCCACAGCCGTACCCGGAATGCCCTCTGGATGAAAGGGGAACATTCCGGTAATACCCTCGGGCTGCGGAGGTTCCGGGCGGATTGCGACCGGGACGCGCTGCTTGCGGTGGTGGAACCGGCAGGGCCGGTCTGTCATACAGGAGACTACTCCTGTTTTGAGACCAGCCGGCGGTATACCTGGGAGTATTTGCAAGCCATCATTGCGGATCGGTTCCGCAATCCCTGCCCTGGTTCGTATACCGCTACTTTAGATGATACGCTGGTCCGAGAGAAGATCCTGGAAGAGGCCCAAGAGGTCTGTACGGCCAAGACCCACGAGGAGGTGGTCTGGGAAGCTGCGGACCTTATCTTTTTTACTACTGCCCTTATGACCCGGGAAGGGGTTACAGTGGCGGAAGTGCTGGATGAGCTTGACCGGCGGCATAAGAAGTAGGTCGTTGCCAAAAGCGCTGCAAGAAGGGCTTGTAGAATAAGATAATCAGGAAACAAGGCCTAGCGTTCAAGCGCGGTATTTGTTAAGGGAGGAGGCTGTTCAATAAGGGTAAATACCGAGACAGCCGTAAGGAGTAGTGATGGGTGTACAAGTAAACAATGTGACATCTCTGCCGAATATCCCCTGGGAAGCTCGACCCCAGGGCGGGAGGGCTGAAGTTTTATGGCGGTATTCTGCTAATCCGGTTATTCCGCGGAATCTCACCGCCTATGCAAACAGCATTTTTAATAGTGCGGTGGTCCCGTTTAAAGAGGGCTTTGCAGGGGTTTTCCGGTGTGATAATACCAGTCGGCAGATGAATATTTACGCAGGACAGAGCAAAGACGGCTTAAGCTGGACCATTGAGAATGAGCCCATTGAGTTTATTAAGACCGATCCTGCACTGCCGGATTCGGAGTACAAATACGATCCTCGGGTGATCTTTATCGAAGATCGCTGGTACATCATGTGGTGTAACGGCTATCATGGTCCCTGTATCGGCTTGGGGTATACCTTTGATTTTGAACAATTCTACCTTTTGGAAAATCCCCTCATGCCGTTTAATCGGAATGGGGTGTTGTTCCCCCGGAAAATCCACGGAAATTATGCCATGTTCAGCCGTCCCAGTGATTCCGGCCATACCCCTTTTGGGGACATTATCTATTCTGAAAGTCCGGATCTCACCTATTGGGGGAAGCACCGGCATGTTATGGCCCCTATGGGCTGGCAAAGCGCCTGGCAGAGTACGAAAATCGGCGCAGGTCCCGCACCGATTGAAACCTCTGAAGGCTGGCTTCTGTTCTACCACGGGGTATTGACCAGTTGTAATGGCTTTGTATACTCCTTTAGTGCGGCCTTGCTGGATTTGGATAAGCCCTGGAAGCCCATTGCCCGGGCTCAGCCCTATCTTATATCCCCTCAACGGGAGTATGAGTGTGTGGGGGATGTGCCGAATGTTACCTTTCCTTGTGCCTGCCTCGTGGACGGGGATACGGGCCGGCTCGTCATCTACTACGGCTGTGCGGACACGGTTACGGGGCTTGTTTTTGGGTATATTGATGAGGTGATTGATTTTGTGAAGCAGCATAATTGTCTTTAAGGATTGCAGAACATAAGGCCGCGGGCTTTGAGGCAGCCTATGCCCCAGGCGCCGGCCCTTTTCTCTGAATCTGATGTCTAGAGGAGGCGCTGAAGGCCCATGAAAAAAGAGCTACGCATCGCTATATCAGGAAAAAGCGGCTGCGGCAATACCACGGTGAGTAAGTTAGTGGCCGAATTCTTGGGGTTGCGGTTTATCAACCTGACCTTCAGGAATTTGGCTCAGGAACAGGGTAAGGACCTAGCGGAGATCCTCGCCTTGGCAGCTCAGGATGATGCGTGGGACAAGGAATTGGACCGGCGGCAAGTGGCCCTGGCCCAAGAGGAAGGAGGGTGTGTGCTTGGTTCCCGGTTGGCTATCTGGCTGTTGCACGAAGCGGATCTCAAGGTGTACCTTACCGCCCGCAGTGAGACCCGGGCAGCGCGTATCGTGAAACGAGAAGGGGGAACCCTCGCGGAAGTAGCCGCGTTTACCGAAGAACGGGACCGGCAGGACCGGGAACGGTATCTGCGGATCTACGGTATTGACAACGACGCCTATGCCTTTGCGGACTTGATCATCCACACGGATGACCTGGATCCCCAAAGGATTGCCCAGCGTATTATTCAGCACGTGGAGCAGCAGGAATCTTGACGGAACAGAGCCATCCAGCCCTAGTAAGAGAAACCTATGAAACCTTCAAAGACAGCATCTATACCCATTATGCCCGGGCAGGACGGGTTTTCCCCTGGCGGGAACCTACCAGTTCCTGGGGGGTCTTGGTGTCTGAATTCATGCTGCAGCAAACCCAAACCGAACGGGTGGTACCCTATTGGGAACGGTGGATGGATCTGTGGCCCACACCGGAAGCCTTGAACCGGGCCTCTTTGGAAGATGCCCTTCGGGAATGGAGCGGCCTGGGGTATAACCGCCGCTGCCGGTATGTGAAGGAATGCGCCCGGATCATTACCGAGGATCATAAGGGAAAGGTACCCCAGAGCCCGGAGGAACTCCTCCCGCTGCCGGGGATTGGGGCCTATACTGCCGGGGCTATTGCCTGTTTTGCCTATAATTACCCCGGGGTTTTCATCGAGACTAATATTCGTGCTGCGGTGATCCATTTCTTTTTCCAGGATCAGGAAGGGGTGAAAGATACGGAACTAATCCCTATCCTGGAGGCAAGCCTGGACCGGGAAAACCCCCGGAAGTGGTATTGGGCGCTCATGGATTATGGTGCAGCATTAAAGAAAGTAACCCCTAATCCAAGCCGAAAGAGTGCCCATTATACCAAGCAGTCTCCCTTTGCAGGTTCTTTCCGGCAGCGGCGGGGTGCGGTTATAAAATCCCTCCTCTCCCAGGGGCCTGCAGGGATCCCAGAGTTGGGTAAGCGTACCGGCATTAAAGCAGAGGACTTGTACGAAGCCCTGAAAGCCCTGGAAAAGGAGTCTATGGTAGCCGAAGAAGGGGGGATATATAAGATCGGTGAAGGATGAGTACTGGTTTCCCGCTTTATGAAAAAAGACATCAGAAGATACCATTGGTGTATTTCTTTCCATCAACGGTTTTTTACTACGGTAATAGAAAAAACATGAGCGTGTCTACTTTATAGATAGTTATAGGGTATAATAATAGAGTTGTTCAAAAACTTCAGTTTTTGAACAAATTTCGATAAAAACAGCAAAATGCGGAGCATTTTGCAAGACTTGTGTCGGACTCAAGTCCGCGATAACCAACGGGGTTATCGAATAAGTCCAATATCAAACCAAAAAAAGTAAGATGTTACTATGCGGGAATGTAAACATTGTCATTCATCCAACGTGATAAAGAGGGGGAAGGCCGCCTGTTCAACATCGGTGCGGAAGCAAGAGGGCCCCCTGGTTTTTAGACCATATCGTTGCGGAGGTGTCAAAGGGTTTTAGCCCCGCGTCAGACCCGCTTTGCGGGGCTTGCGCATATACAGCCCTGTGTTGGGCGAAGTAAAACCCGCCACGGGACGGCGGGCGGGGGTTATTTCTTTTTTGATAATTTGTCATACATATTCTGCATTACCTTTTCTTTATATTTTTCTTCAAATTCTTTTTCTTTCTTTGCTTCTTCCATTACTTCTTCTATTGTCCTGACGGTTATATTTCCAAAAACAGCCTTCCCAACAATATACAATTCAGGCAATTCTTCCCCTTCTTTATGTATTGCATTCGGTGTAAATATTCCCGCAAATAGTGGTACTGTTTTGTTTATTATTTTTACTTTTTGTGATAGTACTATTTCCGTTAATCCAAATATCGAATTTACTTTTATTATGGTCCTTCCTTTTGGCAAAGTATCCACTATTATCCTGTTTGCTCCAAATAAGCTTGTAAATTTTCCTCCATTCCCGTTTATTGGCGTCAAATTTGTTGTCCTCCAGGAAAACATTGATACATTTTTTTCATTAGTTTTGGGTATTATAATTTCATTATTGTGAACTAGGGTTAATTCATTAGTTTCATTGGTATTTTCCTGTATTATTTTTTCAAGTATAGTTATTTCCTTTTTTGTTTCTATTTTATTTATATATTCCAATATCCGTTCATATTCCTCCATATTTATTATATTTTGGGAATATTGTTCCGATAATTTTTGAGTCAATTTTTCCCTTTCTTCCACAATATTGAGCATATAAACCTCCATTTTTGCAAAATACTACATTTACATTATGTTGTCAACTATTTTTTGCGTTCTCACGAAGGGGGTGAAGGGACAGGACAAATGACACAGGTAAGGCACACAATGGGACTATAGGGGAAAACCCCTTTCATACCAAGAGCCTAAATTGAGGGGCTTTCAGGTTGAAATAAAGCGTCGTCCCCCTTTACCGTTCCGCAATCAGCATGAACAAGGGGTTAACGCGGTTCTTGACCAGTTCTTTTTCATCGTAGACCCGCCGCCCTATGTTCATGTCGCACGAGACTTTACGGTACCCGGCGCGGAGAAGCGCGTCAAAGTCCCACTGGGGGCGGAGCCGTTGGCACATGGGCATACTCCGGCGGTAATCCAATTCCGCATCCGTGTAGTCCGGGACTGCTTCGCCGAACAAACGCCGGTAGTCTTCCATAGACCGCTCGTATTCCCGCATCACCTCTTCGTTGAACAGTCGCCGATTCCAGTTGGCATCGAAAATGATCACCCTCCCCTCAGGTTTCAAAAGCCGTTTCCACTCGAAATAGGCCTTGTCCGCGTCGAGCAGGGTCCAGGTAAGGTTACGGCTTATGATGAGGTCAAAGGTTTCACCGGGAAAATCCGTGGCGTGGCTGTCGGCAAGCATGAAGGTAACGGGTGCCCCCTCGCGTCCCGCGTTGGCTTGGGCTTCAGCCAGCATGTTTTCAGTGCAGTCAATGGCGGTTACCCGGTGGCCCTCCAGAGCCATAAGGATAGCGAAAAACCCCGGCCCTGTGCCCACATCCAATACATCAAGGGAGCCTCTTTTTCCCGCGTTTTCACGGATAAGATCGAGCCAAGCCTGCCGTTTAAACGAATGTAACTCCCTGTTTACTATAGCGCTGTAGTGTACCGCCCCCGCGGTCCAGTTAGCCAGCAGCTTTTCTTTCGGACTGCACGGGGCTGCGCTGCCGGAATCCGGTGGCATTGGTTCATTTAACATCTAATTTTTCCCATTCCACAGGGGCGTAGTTGTTTACGCCTACCTCGAAGTTTTCGATTTTTTTGGCATTCACCGCAAAGGCAGTTGTGGGGTGGTAAACCGGAATGGTCAGTGCTTCCTCGCTGATAAAGCCGAAAACGTTATCGTAGTGTGCCTGCCGTTCAGTTTCGTCAAACGAAGCCAATGTCTTTAGAATATCCTGGTACAGGCCTTCGTCAAACCATGCGTTACCCACCCCTTTTTCAAGCGCAGTAGGCGCAGGGCCGAACAGTTCCAGCAGCGAACTATGGGGCACCCACGAATCCGAGGCGGTTCGTTTAAGGCATATATCGTATTGTCTCGTGGTAAGGGTTATCTCTTCATAGCCGTTTTTGTCAAAGACGCTCAGATTCGTTTTTATACCCACCGCGGCAAACTCGGACTGGATAAACTCCGCCAGAGGCTTCCATTCGGGAAACTCCCCGGTAGAAAAGACAAAGTTGAATTCCAGCCGGGCATTCCCTTTTTCCCGCACACCATCGCCATCCGAATCTATATACCCTGAAGCTTCAAGCAGTTCGATGGCTTTGTTCGTATCGTATGGAACGCAGTAGTTGGTTTCAGGTCTTGCGTAGGGCGTATCCGCCTGATACAAACCGTTAGCCTCAAGCCCAGCACCGTCGAATAAGTTTTCTGCGATACTCTTTTTGTTTATTGCATAATTCATGGCAAGCCGCAGGTTTTTATCCTGAAATACCGGCAGGGTCTCGTTAAAGCCGATAAAGTGAGCGCACAAGGTACCTTTGATATAGGTGGTGAAATTCGGGTTTTGTTTTAATTCCGGCACGCTTTCCATTGGTATCTTTGCCACAAGATCGCCGCCCAAAATGTCGATTTCCCCGCTCTGAAGGGCCAGTACCCGGGCCTGCCCGTCGGTAATCACCTTGAACAGTATGCGGTCAACCTGGGGCTTTTCGCCCCAGTAATACGGATTCGGAACAAGGGAAAACTCCTGATCTTTCACGTAGGTATCAATCATCCACGGGCCGGTTCCAATCGGCTTGGTAAATACAATCTCGTCACTGCCCTCTTTTTTTACCGATGCGGGGCTTAAGAATCGTACCGGCCGGGGATAGGTAAGCTCAGTAATGATAGGATAGGCCGCATCCTCGAACAGGATTTCTACGGTGTACTCATCCAGAGCCTGCATCGAAGTTACCTTGTTTGAAATCAGCGTCCCGTGGCGGCTGTTATTGATCCAGCGGTTCATGTTGAAGATTACCGCATCCGCGTTAAAATCCGTGCCGTCGGAAAACTGTATCCCCTTACGCAAATGAAATGTATAGGTTTTGTTGTCCGGCCCGATGTCCCAGCTTTCGGCAAGTTTGGGGATTATCTTTCCCTCGCCGCCGTCCTCTACGAAACCTTCGTAGATCATCTTGTACAAGAAATGAGGCCCCCGGTACGAGGCGGCATCCAGTTCGTCAATACCCCCGTCGCGATAGCTCGATAAAACGATTTCCTTAGCTTCCGCCTCTGCTCCGCCTTCGGTATGTTTCTTGCAAGATCCGGCGGCAAAACAAAGAAGCCCGGTCAACACCAGTAAACCGATATAATTGTTTCTCTTCATTCTAGTAACTCCTTAAATAATGTTTATGTACAGCAGTGACAGGCCGCAAAATGCCCGACACCTTTCTGTTCAAGCAGGGGACGCACTTCCTGGCACAAAGGCATTGTGTAAAGACAGCGATTCTGAAATACACAGCCCTGTTCTGGAATACGCATATCTTCATTTTCACGGAACCGCACCAGGTTAGCTTTTCGCTCACGAGGATCCAATGGCAAGGTGGCAGCAAGGAGCGCCTGGGTATACGGATGCACCGCGCCCGAAGTGACACTAGGCAGAATCTCTACAATGTTCCCTAAATACATCACCGCGGTCCGGTCGCATATACGGTTTACCGCGGCAATATCATGGGAAATAAAGAGATAGGTCAAAGAAAAATCTTTTTTTAGCGAAACCAGGAGCTTAAGAATGGTATTTTTTATCGCGTAATCCACACTGGAAACCGCCTCGTCGCATACGACAAACTCAGGATTCAGAATCAGCGCCCGGGCAATGCCGCCCCGCTGCCGCTGCCCGCCGGACATCTCGTGAGGATAGCGGCTCAAATAGGTTTCATCCAACCCAACCTTGCGCAGCATATCGACCATCCATGTCTCTTTTTCATCGTCCCTTTCATCATGGTAATTATCCAGCGGCTCCCGTAGAATCTGACGGAGCGTATAGGATGGGTTAAAGGTCTGCGCGCTGCCCTGAAACACCATCTGCATCCGCTGCCTGAGCGCCCTCATGGCGTTAAAGGAATAGCCGGTAATATCCTCTCCGTCAAACATAATACTCCCCTGGGTAGGCTGTTCCAGCTTCAAAATCAACTTTCCCAACGTGGATTTTCCGCACCCTGATTCGCCTACCAGTCCCAGAATTTCCCCCCGTTTAATAGCAAGGCTCACATCCCGCACCGCGTATACGACCGGTTTCGCTTGTGGTTTATAACTTTTATACAGGTTCTTGATTTCAATAAATGCCATTTGTTTTTTCCAGCAGCAATTTGGTGTACGCATGTTTCGGCGCTTCAAATACCTCGTATACGGTCCCCTGTTCCAAAATATGCCCGTCTTTAATTACATACACGTCATCTGCCATCTGAGCCACAACCCCTAAATCGTGAGTTATCAGCAGAATGCTTATGCCCTCGTCCCGGAGCCGGGATAACTCCTTCAAAATCGCCGCCTGAGTGGTTAAGTCCAGCGAAGAAGTTGGTTCGTCCGCGATCAGCACCGCCGAATGAGCAAGCAGCCCCATAGCAACCATGATGCGTTGGCACATACCCCCTGAAAGCTCAAAGGGGTAACTCTCCAGAATTGTAAGGGTATCCCTAAGTCCGACCCGGGACAGCACATCCTGAAACAAGGCAATAGCCTTCCGTTTTTCGCGGCCCTGCCCGCTTCGGAGGCTTACTTCAAAGAGATGATCCTTTACCTTGATAACCGGATTCAGCGAATTGGTGGGCTCCTGAAAAATCATGGCTATTTTTTCCCCCCGCACCCGCCGCAAATCCCGCTCAGGCAACGTACGAAGGTCCATATCTTCCAGTAAGATCGAACCTTTCACGATGACACCCGGTTTTTCAATCAGGCCCAGTATGGACAAGGACATCACCGATTTACCGCTGCCGCTGCCGCCCATGAGTGCCGTTATGCGCCCTGGATACAGATCCAGGTCCACCTCGTCCAAGGCTTTTACCGTCCGGTTTTTCAAATAAAAGTACGTACTCAGTCCCCGTATCGAGAGTACCCGCCTATCCATTCGCGTCCTCCTTCACCATCGCCGTACTGCCGGATGTGGGAAGCAGCGCATCATTAAGCCCCTCTCCTACAAGATTAAAGGCAAATACCGAAACAACGATAGCAAGCCCCGGCCACAACATCATCAACGGGTGGGCGGTAAGAAAAGGTCTTGAGTCGTTGAGCATCACCCCCCAATCGGCTGCAGGCGGCTGTGAGCCAAGCCCGATGAACGAGAACGCGGCTACGTGCATGATCACCGCGGCGATCCGCAGGGACGCAAGTACAATGATGGGTGAAATCGAATTGAGCAGAATATGCTTAAACACGATAGTACTGCGACTGCTGCCTGCAGCCTCTGCTGCCATAACAAAGGCGCTTTCCTTGAGCTTCACCACAGAACTGCGCACTATCCGGGCAAACGGAGCCCACCACAACACCACAAAGACGATGACGATGTTTACCAAGCTCGGCCCCATAACCCCGACAATCGCCAAGGCCAAGAGGCTGGATGGAAAAGTCGAGGCTATGTCCGCCACGCGCATAATCAGATTACCGGTAATACCCCCCACATAACCGGCCACAATCCCCAAAGGCAGCCCGATAAGTACCATCATCACCGTTGCGGCCACTGCTGTGGCAAGACTCGTCCTGATACCAAAGATGATGCGCGAAAAAATACACCTTCCCAGTTGATCCGTTCCCATCCAAAAATCCCTGTTCGGCGGCAGCAGTTTCTGCGTTATATCCACCGCGTAAGGGTCGTGGGGCGCAACCTGTTCCGCAAAAACACCGGCAACCGTAAAAATCAAAATCACCCCAACCCCTACAAGCGCTGTCTTTTGTTCCTTAAACCGTTCCCACCATTCTTTTCCCATTGCCTTTTCCCATCCATCACTCAATCACTCAATCTGTATTTTTGGATCAATGTACAGGTAGATAATGTCGAGCAGCAAATTGATCAGTATAAACGTTACCGCCACTACCAGAATATACCCCTGTATAACCGGAATATCTTTAAGCCGTATGCTGTCCACTGCAAATTTACCGATGCCGTTCCACGAGAAAATAGTCTCGCAGGCAAACTGCCCGGCCAAGAGCTTCCCAAAATTCACGCCGATAAGGGTTACGCAGGGAAGCATCGCGTTTTTTATACCATGACGGACCAAGGTTTCCATTTCTCCAAGCCCCCGGGCCCGGGCCGCCCGCATATAGTCCATGCCCCGTACTTTAATCAGGTTTTCCCGCAGCAGCCGGATGTAGGTCGCGCCGTTATTCACGCTTAACGTAAAGGCCGGAAGAAACATGTTCTGCCATTTGTTCCCCGAAACCACGGGAACCAGCCCTAATTTTACGGCAAAAGCGTACAGCAGCATCAGGCCCAGCCAAAAATCCGGTATGGTTGTTCCGCACGCGGAAAGGATCCGGAAAACATGATCCCCCAGGGAATTACGATATCGCACACAGAGCAGGGCAATCGGTATGGCAAACAGAATGGAAATAAGGGTCGCCACAACCGCAAGCTTGAGGGTTGCAGGAAAGCGCCTAAAAATTTCTTCGGTTACCGGCTTTTTTGTCTGAAAGGAGACCCCCAAATCAAGGCGGAGCACCTTTTTGAGCCAGTTCAGGTACTGAACAGGCAGGGACTTGTCAAGACCGAGTTCCTCACGGACCGCAGCGAGACTTTCCGCGGTAACCTCCTGCCCCTGACTCCGTATGGTTATGGAGGCAACGTCCCCCTGGGACATATTGCTTAACACAAAGGCGAGAATCGACACAACCAACAATATGGGTATCATCTGGAGGATACGGGACAGAATAAACCTGAACCGTTTCATGATACCAAGGGAGCGGAAACAAGTATATTCACGGTATTTCCCCTATAAACAAAAGATGACGGTTTTTAACGCGAAAACCCGTTTATAGGAATTCATTTCCGAAAATCCATCCCTTCATGGAACGGTAAGAACAGCGGCATCATGCCGTAATATCGCCAGTATACCACAGTCTTGATTTTTTTATCAAGAGATACACATCAAAATAGAATGAACCCGCACCCCTTTAGGCTCATGCGGAGGCGTAAAATACATGATACATACATCGGTACTTTTCGAGGATGAAAAACCACCCCTTGTCCGAATGATTGCCCAGAGGGGGACTTGAACCCCCAAGCCCGCAAAGGCACTGGTACCTGAAACCAGCGTGTCTGCCAATTTCACCATCTGGGCGACTAGAACTAGTATACGTATTGTACGGAGGATAGTCAACCAACATATCCCCCAGTACAGCCGTTTCCAGCATTTTCCCCGGCAAAGTCAGGAAATGGCGGTTTCTAATGCCACCTCCATCATCTGGGTAAAGGCAGTCTGCCGTTCCTCAGAACTGGTCTGCTCATGGGTTATGAGGCTGTCTGAGATGGTCAGCAGGGTAAGGGCTTCCCGCTGGTATTTTGCGGCTAAGGTATAGAGTTCGGCACATTCCATTTCCACCGCAAGACAGCCGAATTGGGCCCAGAGCTTCCATTCCGCTGGATCTTCGGTATAAAACCTATCCGAAGAAACCACCGTACCGACCTTGGGCTGCCAGCCTCGGGAAAGCGCCCGCTCATAGGCGGTTTTAAGCAAGGTAAAAGAAGCGGCAGGGGCAAAACTTCTTCCTCCAAAACGGATATGGTTAATCCCTGAATCCGTAGACGCAGCTAGGGCAATCACTATATCCCGAAGCTGCACGTTTTCCTGGATAGCCCCCGCGGTCCCGATCCGGATGGCCCGCTTTACCCCGAAGTCTCTGAATAATTCATTGACATAGATGGAAAGCGAAGGCATCCCCATCCCCGTACCTTGAACCGATACCCGCTTCCCCTGGTACAGCCCGGTATAGCCGAACATGTTCCGCACCTGGTTGTATTGATGAACATCCGTAAGCAAGGTTTCGGCGATGAATTGAGCCCGCAGGGGATCCCCCGGGAGTAACACCGCCTCCGCAATATCCCCTGGTTTTGCCGCAATATGAATAGACATAAAACCTCCTCGTATAAGCATAGGCTCTGCAATGATCTTTGTCAGCTTAGAGATCCGCTAGATCATAAGGGGTCTCCTGGTACACAAAATTAAGCCAGTTAGAGAAAAAAAGGTGTGCATGCGCCCGCCAACGGACTACCGGCGTTTTGGTAGGATCATCATCAGGGTAATACTGCTTGGGTACCTTGATGGGAAGCCCCCGGCTCAGGTCCCGGCGGTATTCCCGGTCTAAGGTAAGGGGATCGTATTCCAGATGACCGGTAACGTATATTTCCCGGCCTTCCCGGGAGGTAATGATAAACGCTCCGGCTTCCTCGCTTGCAGACTGAATGGTCAGGGCTGGAGTGGTGGCAATGGCCTTTTGGTCGCTTTCAGTATACCGGGACTGGGGGGCGAGGAACTCATCGTCAAAGCCGTGGAATAGGATCATCCGTCGTTCTTTCACCTTATGGGGAAAGATCCCGAATAGTTTTTGGTCCAGCTCTTGCTTGGGTATGCCGTAGCGGTGATACAGCCCTGCCTGGGCGCCCCAGCAAATATGCAGGGTAGACCATACATTTTTTGAAGCATAGTCCAATACGGCGGTGAGTTCCTGCCAATAATCCACTTTTTCAAAGGCCAAGGTCTCCACCGGAGCGCCGGTGATGATGAGACCGTCAAAGCGTTCATGCATGATGCACTCAGAATTATTATAAAACCGCTCAAGATGACCCGGAGGGGCGTTGTGGGACTCGTGGCTTCCCATGTGCAGCAAGGTTATATCCACCTGTAAGGGACTGTTACTCAGGAGCCGGAGTAATTGAATCTCCGTATCCAAAGTGGTGGGCATAAGATTGACAATAGCCACCTTCAGGGGCCTAATATCCTGATGCAAAGCCCGGACATCGGCCATAACAAAGACATTTTCCTCTCTGAGGGCGTTATATGCAGGTAACGTAATAGGAATCTTTATAGGCATAAAAGTACTATGTTCCATTTTTGAGAAAAATACAAGTTGCGCTCTATTGCCCTGGGCAGTACTTGGATAAACCTATAAACACTTCCGCGGAGGTTGGCGGGCCTCTCGGCCTCCCTATACAATAGAGTTGTTCAGAAACCTCAGTTTCTGAACAACTTCCGCTTAAAAAACAGCAACATGCGGAGCATTTTGCAAGACTTGTTCGATAACCAACCGGGTTATTGAACAAGTCCAATAGACCGCCGGTCCCGGATATGTCCGCACCCACTGCC
>JAIRLU010000142.1 GCA_031259215.1 Treponema sp.
GGTTCCATCGAATTCACGGTAGGTAGGACGGCGTATCGCAGGTTTATTGGACTTGTTCGAGAACCCGGTTGATTCTCGAACAAGTCTCCAAAAAACGTGGATTTCTTAATAAAATCCACGTTTTTTATCGTTTTTTAAGCGGAAGTTGTTCGGAAACTGAGGTTTCCGAACAACTCTATTATAAACTCAAGGAGATTCGGCTTGAATACCGATAAAGTCCTGGGAGTGTATGTTTTTCAGGGAAATACCCTCGTGGCGCCTGTAAGCATACCTGATTCTAGGATCCATGAACCCCTTCCGTTTGAGGCCATACAGGGTATGGATACCCTAGAATCCATTGAAATCCCTGACACGAGTGGAACCATGCATATAACCAGCATGGATCTAGCCCCCGAGTTCCCGCTTCCTCCGCAATGGCGGAAGATTCCCCTGCGTCAAGTCATTGCGCTGATGACCCAAGGAACCGCTCCAACCAGCAGCGGTCTGACAGGCCCGATCTTTCGCGCCTATCATATCATCCAATGGCGGCGGGAATCCCGTTTCTGTGGTTCTTGCGGTAGCCCCAATCAGGACACCCCTCAAGAGCTTGCCCGGCTATGTCCGGTCTGCGGCAGGATTGAATATCCCCGGATAGCCCCGGCCATTATCGTCATCATCATCAATGACCAAGGTCAGGCCCTTTTAGCCCATAACAAACAGTTCCTTCCAGGAATGTATAGCCTTATTGCAGGTTTCAACGAAGCCGGTGAGACCTTGGAAGCTACCCTAACCCGAGAAATCCGGGAAGAGGTGGGCCTTAGGGTACAGGATATACAGTACGTAACTTCCCAACCATGGCCTTTTCCCTATTCCCTCATGCTGGGCTTTAGGGCCCGGTATGCGGGAGGAAGCATCCAGGTCGATGGGGTGGAAATTGAAGATGCCCGCTGGTTTGACCGGGACCGCGTGCCGGATCTTCCTGGTCTTGGTTCTGTGTCCCGATATCTGATTAATCAGTGGCTTGCGGGCAATTTTTCATAAACCAGACCAGGGGTTTTATCGTACTGCAATGGTCTTTGGAGGATTGGTATGACTGAAATCACTATGGATGCCCTGTTTCAGGAAGCTCAAAAGGCGGCCTGTTTTGCCTATGCGCCCTATTCCCGATTTCGGGTAGGGGCTGCCCTGTTGGCGGAAGATGGAACCGTATATACCGGGTGTAATGTGGAGAATCGTTCTTTTGGGCTCTCCCTCTGTGCGGAACGGAGTGCTCTGGTTCAGGGGGTCAGCAAGGGAAGCAGGATTTTTATTGCTTTGGCCATTGCGAGTCCTGATTCGGTGAGTCCTGTAGGACCCTGCGGGGCTTGCAGGCAGGTTTTAAGCGAATTTATGGCTCCTGAAGCGCCGGTTCGATTTGGAGGCAGCGGGCACGAGCGGGTGGATACCACCATTGGCTTCCTGTATCCTTATGATTCCCTTCACGATTTAGCCGGTCCTGCATAGCCCCCAAGACTGGTTCCACCAGAGTCTATTGGGTATCTTTTAATGCAATTGCTTGACATATACTGCGGTTTAGTACTATACTTATAGTATGTCATACCAAAGACATAAGGAGCGATAATGATTGAAGGGGATATTCTGACCATAGATGAGGTTGCCAAATACTTACGGGTTTCGGAACGGACGGTGTATGATTGGGCGCAAAAAGGAGAAATTCCTTCAGGAAAAATAGGTACTGTATGGCGATTTAAGCGGTCAGAGATAGAGAAATGGGTTAATGATCGGCTTTCGGTAAATACGGTGATTCCCCAGACCGGGACCGTCCATATCGAGTCCATTATTTCTCCAGATCGGATTTTGTTTCTCGACTATTCCACAAAACGAGATGCCCTTTTAGCCTTGATAGATAATCTCGCCACGGCTCCCCAAATAAAAAACCGGGAAGAATTATCCGCGGAGATCCTGAAACGGGAAGACCTGATGAGTACCGCCATAGGGAGGGGTATTGCCATTCCCCATGTACGGCTTTCATCAGTTACGGACCTGGTGGTCTCGGTGGGGATCAGTAGGAAGGATATTATTGATTTTCAGGCCCTGGACGATGAGCCGGTACGGCTCTTATTGATGATCGCTGCTGCAGTTAATCAACACATTTATTATCTGCAGACCCTTTCTTTTTTCAGCGCTCGATTAAAAAACCGGGACCTGCGTAATGCCTTACTCAAGGCGAATACTGTCCAAGAGGTGTACAAGCTCCTCTCAGGAAACATACCCTTACTTGGATACCCCCAGCATTAGGGTATGCATCCATACCTGCTAAGCTTCTGTCCAGCATGCTAAGGGGGCCGGGGTTGGTTTATGCCTTTTGTAAAGGTCTATCTTTCCTTTAATCCGGTTGTTAGCAGTGCGGTTGATCCGGTACCTGCCCATAGAGGCTTTCCCCAAATTTCAGTTTTTGGAAAACCTCTCGGTATATCAAAAATAAGACAGGATAAGCCCATAGAAACGTTTGAGATACTTGAGAACCAGCGGCTCGCCTATACCTTAGCATGTGCTGTACAGGCGGAGACCGTCGCGTTCACGCCACTATACCTGAACCAGGTCAACGGCCGATAGTTGCATCAGGATAAACAGGACAATACCCTCCGCGAATAAGCACAGACGCCCTTTCAGCAGGTAACGGTGGATATGGCGCAGGACGTTTTTATTCCCTATGGTAACTTCCATTCCTTAACGTTTGAGATAACTGGAT